>RGTL01000301.1 GCA_010025385.1 Gammaproteobacteria bacterium
GTGTTCTCCAGGATACCGTTCATGCCATCGTAAAGCGTGAGTGACTTGCGGCCACCCAATAGGTCGGGACGCCCCGCGATAGCGGGATTAACGCGTTCCACCGAACGATCATCAATTGGCAGCACGTTGTACTTCTCGGCTTCTTCCATGAAGGTCGCTTCCATAGCCGCTACCCGCTCAGGATACTGATCGGCGAGGTTATTGACCAAGCTGAAGTCTTCCTTCACGTTATAAAGCTCCCACACGTCATCTTCGAGCGGCTTCTGTTTGCCCGTCTGCCAGGGCGCGCGGTGCAAGACACGGGCGAACCAACCGTCCTGATATAGCGCGCGGTTACCAAACATCTCAAAGTACTGAAGCGTATGTCGCTCTGGGGCATCAGCATCGTTCAGGCTAAACAAGAGGCTGGTCCCTGCCATAGGCTCCTGAACCGTACCGTTAACACTGGTGGGCTCAGGCAGATTGGCTGCCTCAAGAATAGTGGGCGCGATATCGATCACGTGAGAGAACTGGCTGCGAATCTCACCCTCACTCTCAATGACGTCGGGCCAGTGAATGATCATACCGTTACGCGTGCCACCAAAGTCTGAGGCAACCTGCTTGGTCCACTTAAACGGCGCATCAAAAGCAACGGCCCAACCGGCCGACATATGCGGGAAGGTGTATTGACCACCCCACTCGTCAAGACGCGGCAGCAGGTCTTCAACCTTCTCAACGACCTGATTGAAGTAGGTCATCTCGTTGTACATACCGATGAAACCACCTTCAGCACTGGTACCGTTGTCTCCAGCGATATAAATGATCAGCGTGTTGTCCAGTTCTCCGATGTCTTCTACCGCGTCAACCAAACGGCCCACATTGACGTCGGTGTGCTCCATAAAGCCCGCGAAAACCTCGGCCTGACGCGCAAAGAGCTTACGGTGGTCTTCGGGAAGATCTGCCCACGCACTCAGGTCCTCAGGGCGATCCGCTAGCTGGGTCGTCTCGGGGATAATGCCCATCTCTTTTTGCCTGGCCACGGTATCAGTACGGATCTGATCCCAACCCTTGTCAAACTGACCTTTGTACTTATCAGCCCACTCCTTCGGCACGTGGTGCGGCGCGTGCACCGCACCGGTCGCAAAGTACATGAAGAAAGGCTTATCGGGCGTCATAGACTGCTGCGCTTTCATCCAGCCGATCGCCTGATCAGTCATGTCATCGGTAAAGTGATAGCCCTCAACATGCGGTGGGTTCACGCGGGTGACACCGTCGTAAACCAGCGGGAACCACTGGTCGGTTTCTCCGCCGATAAAGCCATAGAACTTGTCAAAACCGGAGTGGGTTGGCCAGCGATCATACGGGCCGGAGACACTGGTCTCCCAAGCCGCGGTCTCATGCCACTTACCAAAGGCGCCGGTACTGTAGCCGTTCAGGCGCAACATCTCTGCGAGCGGCGCGACTCTGTTGGGAATCTGACCCGTGTTGCCAGGAAAAGCCGTTGCGGTCTCCATGATGGAGCCAGTGTTGGTCTGGTGATGGTTACGGCCTGTCTTCAGTGCATTTCGTGTGGGTGAACACAGTGCGGTCGTGTGGAAATTGTTATAGCGCAGGCCACCCTCGGCCAACCGGTCCATCGTCGGAGTATTAATAGGGCCACCGAACGGCGTAGTGGCACCAAAGCCTACGTCATCGATCAATACAATAATGACGTTCGGCGCGCCCTCGGGCGCCTCAACTCTAAATAAAGGCGGTGTCTCGACGTTACGCACGTCAAGCTCCTTGAACTTGGGTGGATCAGGCTCAGCAATCGGGAGGTGTGTGCGGTCTACCTCGAAGGCCTGCATACCCGCGGATGCAGTTAACATCGCGACAGACAAACCAACTCTAAGGGTGGCTTTAAAATCAATATCAGTCTTCATACTCAAGGTCCTTAAATAACCTAGTCAATAACTTAACAACCGCCCTCTCGGGCATTGCTCAACGCCGCATTTACAGCGTCGCTTCTCCGAACACAGGGATAATATCCAACTAAAGTTACATAAAAACGTCAATGGGGCCAGTGTTAAAGCGTTTTTTCGACGGAATGGGCGGCAAAAAAG
>RGTL01000302.1 GCA_010025385.1 Gammaproteobacteria bacterium
CGATGCCGAGTTGATGATGTTCGCGCAGGTCAATTCTGAGCACTGCCGCCATAAGATATTCAATGCGTCCTGGTCGATCGATGACCAGCCCTGCGAGTTATCCCTGTTCGAGATGATCCGAACGACTCATACCGGCCATGGCGTCGATACCTTGAGCGCTTATAAAGACAATGCGGCGGTACTGAAAGGTTATGACGCCTCCTGGTTTTTGCCTGACCCAACGGACGGCGAATACCGGCAATTCGCGGAGCCCCTGCATCTCGTCGCCAAGGTGGAGACCCATAATCACCCCACAGCGATTTCTCCGTTTCCGGGTGCCGCCACCGGATCGGGTGGGGAGATTCGGGATGAGGGCGCGACCGGGCGCGGGGGCAAGCCCAAGGCAGGCGTAACAGGTTTTTCGGTATCCGACCTTCGAATTCCGGATTTACCCATGCCGTGGGAATTGCCGTTGCAATCGCCGGATAGGATCGCCTTGCCGCTACAGATTATGCTGGAAGGCCCGATCGGCGCGGCCGCTTTCAATAACGAGTTTGGTCGTCCAAACATTGCCGGCTATTTCCGAACGCTTGAGATATCGTCCGATACGGGCGAGGCGGGCTGTCGCGTCGGGTACCACAAGCCGATCATGATCGCCGGCGGGATGGGAAACATTCGGGATGGCCATGTTCAGAAGCGCCCGATTCCTGCCGATGCCATGGTTGTGGTGTTGGGCGGTCCGGCGATGTTAATCGGCCTTGGTGGAGGCGCGGCATCAAGTGTGGACTCGGGTAAAAGCGATGCGGCACTGGACTTCGCTTCCGTCCAGAGAGGTAATGCAGAGATGCAAAGGCGTTGCCAGGAGGTCATTGATCGCTGCATTGCGCTTGGCGAAGAGAATCCGATTGTTTCCATCCACGATGTGGGGGCCGGGGGCCTGTCCAATGCGTTGCCGGAACTGGTCCACGATGCGGGTTTGGGAGCTCATTTTCATCTGGACCAGATCCCAAGCGACGACGCGAGCCTGTCGCCGATGCAGTTGTGGTGCAACGAGGCACAGGAGCGTTATGTCCTCGCTATTGCGCCGGATCGTATGGATTTATTTACGCAACTGTGCGAACGCGAGCGCTGCCTTTTTGGCGTGGTCGGGCGAGCCACCCAGCGTGAGCAGTTAATTCTTGGTCGTGACGGCGATCAGCAGGATGCCGTGTCGCTTCCGATGTCCTTACTTTTTGGCAACGCGCCGCGAATGCACCGGGAAGCCGTCCATCGATCGTCAAACTATGCCCCTTTTCTAACCGACAATATTGAAATCAGCGAGGCGCTGGAGCGCGTGCTGCGCCTTCCTTGTGTGGCCGACAAGACGTTCCTGGTTACGATCGGGGATCGAAGCGTCGGGGGCCAGATTTCCCGGGATCAGATGGTCGGTCCGTGGCAAGTTCCCGTTGCGGACGCTGGGATCACCACCGCAGGCTTTGATGGAACGACCGGTGAAGCGATCGCAATGGGTGAGCGCACGCCTCTTGCGCTTATCAATGCGCCCGCCAGCGGGCGGATGGCGGTGGGTGAAGCGATCACAAACATAGCGTGCGCCGGTATTTCAAAACTCTCTGATATCCGTTTGTGTGCTAACTGGATGGCGGCTGCCGGTGAGCCCGGCCAGGATGCAGCGCTTTATGACACGGTTCACGCGGTGGCGATGGAGCTCTGTCCAGCGCTTGGTATATCCATTCCGGTAGGCAAGGACTCGATGTCCATGGCCACCCGATGGCAGCAGGCGAGCGGTGACTGCTTGGTAACGTCTCCGGTGTCTCTGGTCGTGACAGCATTTGCCCCGGTGGCGGACGTCCGATCGTCGGTAACCCCGGAGCTTCTGCGGTCCGGACCCTCGACGTTGATATTGGTGGATCTGGGCCGCGGACGCAATCGATTAGGTGCGTCTGCGCTGGCTCAGGTGTACGCGCAGGTCTGGAATAGAATGCGCCCGACGGGCCGCGTCGAAACGGAGATATCTCATCGGAACCTTTCGCAGAGCCCCGCGCATCGACTGCAATCTGGGCAAACGGTGGCAGAAATCGATGCCGAGACGGG
>RGTL01000303.1 GCA_010025385.1 Gammaproteobacteria bacterium
TCCAGTACCGGCAATCTCGCCGGACGGATTCGGACATGCAACCCGATGAATCATCTGCCCTCGGCATATTCAAAGCGGGGCTGCAAGGTGATCAAAAAAACCGCTCTCAGATACTGCCTCACTCCATCGCCGACCGATTTCTCCCTGACGAATCCGTTCTCATTACCAAATCCAGCGTTAGGTCGTTGGTGCATCGTCCGGCATTTATGGACGTGATTCTGATTGAACATCCCAGGAGCGCAAACGAAGAGCGCCTGCAGACCCTGCTGGTGGGCCTCTTCTCCGCAGACGCCTATAACCGTAGCGTGACCGAAATACCGATCCTGCGCCAAAAAATGACGAGGTTGCTTGATCGCAGTGGGCTACCGGCTCGCGGTCATGGCATCAAGGTTCTTCAAAATATTGTCGAGCAGTATCCTCGTGACGATCTTTTCCAGATCACTCATGATGACCTTTACGCTGCCGGCATGAGCATGCTCGACCTGCAGGAACGTCAACGGGTTCGACTGTTTGTCCGCCAAGATCGTTTCGACCGATTTTATTCCTGCCTTGTTTTTGTACCTCGAGAGCGCTTCAACAGCGATCTGCGGGAAAAGATCGGTTCGGCCCTGCAGCAGGCTTTTCAGGGAACCGGATACGAATTTAACGTCCATTTCTCAGAATCCATTCTGGCGCGTATCCACTTTATCGTGGATGTCGCCGAGACTGGGCCAGCGACTCTGGATACTGAGGCACTGGAAGCTGAGATTCGAAATATTGCCAAGTTCTGGCCCGATGAATTAAGGCTCGCCCTGCAGGAGCACTATGGTTTACAGGCAGGGGCCGAGTATGCCGAACGCTGGAGCAGCGCGTTCCCCACCGCATATCGCGAAACGTTCAGTCCCAAGCACGCGGCGACGGATATCCAGCATCTGGACGTCGCCAGTCGGACCCATCAACTGGTCATCCATTTCTCGCCCATCCCTCATGAAGAAAGGGGGCATCTAGAACTGACGATCTTCTCTCCCGGGGAGTCTGTCGTCCTTTCAGATATCCTGCCCATGATCGAGAACCTGGGTTTACGGGTTCTCACCGAGGCACCCTACGTCGTTCGCTGCGCTGACGGTGCTATTTTCTTTATCCATGTCTTTAACCTTCAGGCCCTCTCAGGACAGTCCGCAAATCTACAAGAGGTTCAATCCAACATTGAGGCGTTGCTGCTTCGCGTCTGGCATAAAGCAACCGATAACGACGGATTTAACCAACTTGCTCTGTCGGCCGGGCTTGACTGGAAACAAACCAATCTGCTCCGGGCCATTTATCGGTATTTAAAGCAGATACGATTTCGATACAGTCAGGAGTATGTGATTCAAACCCTGGCCGGCAACCCCAACATGGTTCGCCGACTGGTTCGTTTTTTCGAAGTCAAGTTTGATCCAGATCTTGACGGGGATCGTGAGGCACACACCAAAGAGGTTCGATCGGATCTGAGCAGTGGTCTCGAGCGCGTCACGAATATCGATGAGGATCGCATCCTGTCAGCCTATATCAACCTGCTGGATGCGTTGGTCCGAACCAACTATTTTCAGAAACACGACCCCGATCAAGCGGAACGGCTGGCCTTTAAGATCGATTGCCGATCGATTGCCAGAATGCCCGAGCCGCGACCCCTCTTCGAAATATTTGTTTTCTCCTCGCATCTGGAGGCCGTCCACCTGAGAAGCGGACGGGTATCCCGTGGCGGGCTTCGCTGGTCGGACAGGCCTGAGGATTTTCGAACCGAAGTCCTGGGATTGGTAAAAGCCCAGATTGTCAAAAATGCCGTTATTGTTCCAGTGGGATCCAAAGGCGGCTTTATTGTTCGAAAACTCGCCGACTGCCAACCGTCCGACCGGTCCAACGAGGTGATCCGGTGCTACCAAACCTTTATCAGGGGCATGCTCGACCTTACCGACAATCGTCAAGGCGACGTCATTTCCCCACCGCCTCAAGTCCTGCGCTATGACGGCGATGACCCCTATCTCGTGGTCGCTGCGGACAAAGGCACGGCTACTTTTTCGGATATCGCTAACGACATTGCACATGAATAT
>RGTL01000304.1 GCA_010025385.1 Gammaproteobacteria bacterium
TGCCGAAGCCCTGCGCCTGTTGGAGTCACCCTTGCCAGTGGCTCTCGCCACCTGAACGGGCGGCCCGCTTACGACGAATATTCAGCCAAATCGGATACAGCATCAACACAATGGCGATCAGAATACATCCCAATGCAATAGGATGCTCCACCGGATTAATAAAGGTGGTGAGGTCTCCCTGGCTCGAGATCAATGACTGACGCATTGAGCGCTCCGCCAGCGGCCCCAACACAATCGCGAGCACGGCAGGAGCAACCGGATAGTTCAATTTGCGCAGCAGGTACCCGCCTGCACCAAGCGCCAACATGAGCCAAACGTCGAACATCCGATCAGTCGTCGCAAACACGCCCACAAAACACAAAATAAAAATGATGGGCGTCAGGATAGTAAACGGCATGGCAAGCACTCGGACAAAAATCGGTATAAGCGCAAGATTCAGTGCTACCGTGACGAAATTAGCCACATACATTGACCCAATCAGGCTCCAGACAAAATCAGGATTATTCTGAAAGAGTAAGGGTCCCGGGCGCAGTCCCCAAATAATCATGCCGCCCAGCAAAATCGCCGTTGTGGGTGAGCCCGGTATACCCAGCGTAATCATAGGCAGCATCGAGCCGGTGGAGGCTGCATTGTTCGCCGCCTCCGGCGCGGCCACGCCCGCTACATTGCCTTTACCAAACGTCTCCGGGTCTTTCGAGAACGTCTTGGCCAAACCGTAGGCCATCAGCGAAGCGGGCGTTGCCCCCGCAGCAGGGAGAGTGCCCACAAAAAATCCCAATCCCGACCCCAATGATGTGGTGGGCAGATATTTCTTGATCACCCGCAGATGCTGCCTGAACTCTTTCCATGTCGTCTTCACAAAATCCAACTTCACCTTGCCGCCGGTCTGCTCAAGAGTCCATAGCATCTCACCGATACCATAAATTCCAATGGCGAGCACCAGAAATCCGATGCCTCGTTGGAACTCCACCATGTCGAAGAAAATCAGGCGGGGCTTTCCGGAAATGATGTCGAAACCCACCGCTGCTAACACCAGTCCCAGGAGGATGGAGAAGATCGTTTTGGGAATGTCGTCCCCACCAAGGCCGATAAAAGTCGCAAACGCCAGAATCATCAGAGCAAATTCTTCTTGCGACCCGAACTTCAAAGCCACGTCTGCAAGAGGCGGCGCAAACAACGTGAACAGCACAATTGATATGGTCCCGCCAATAAACGAGGCCACAGCTGCCGCCATTAATGCCTGATTTGCCTCTCCTTTCTGAGCCATAGGCCGGCCATCAAAGACAGTGGCGACAGCCGTCGATGCGCCCGGGATTCCGAGCGTGATGGAGCTGATAGCCCCACCGTACATTGCGCCATAGTAAAGCGCCGCGAGAAAAATAATCGCCGCTGTGGGCGGCACAAGAAAGGTCACCGGCAGCAAAATAGCCACGCCGTTAACAGAGCCCAGCCCCGGCATGGCGCCAATGAACAAACCAGCCATACAGCCAGCAATGATCATTGCGAAATTCAGCGGCTCAAACGCATGGAGCAGTCCGAGAGCCAAAAGATCGAAAATTTCTCCCATGCTTTTTCCTTATCCTGAATACCGAGATCTTGTGTCCAATTGCCCCTCACGCATCACATCAAGTACGTCCAGCGAAAGTTATCAATCCAAAGAAATCCGTCCTCAAATATCGGCAAACCCTTTGGAAGATATTTAGAAAGCTGCCACTCAAACAAAAAGTAAACCATTAGAACCATGCCGATCACCGTGGCGGTGGTCAGGCCCCATGAATGCTTTCCAATCACCCGCATGTAAAAGCCGAGAAAAAGAGCGATGGAGATATAGGTGCCTACGAAGGACACCAGTACTACCATGACCGTCAGCCCAATAAACGAAACGGCCACAAGGGGGAGGTGATCAGGATCAATGTAGGGCGTTTCATTCCTGCTTTCGCTGGTAGTTTTGCGAAACCATCGAACGACCGTCCAGACCGATGTCAGGGCCATACCCAGGCTCAGCCAAAACGGCCAAACGCCTGACCCCGGGCCGCGTCC
>RGTL01000305.1 GCA_010025385.1 Gammaproteobacteria bacterium
GACCCAACTCACCATCCAGCCGAAGCTGGCCCAGTTCGCTTTTCACTCCAGCACTCAGACCGGTGATCGATAAATCGGCGAAGAGACCAGTCAGAATGCCTTGCGCAGAACCCGTTCCCGAGAACGCTAGGGGCCGACCAAAATGAGCAGCCAGCGCAGCAACATCTTTAAGGTCGGCGCGAAACGGCATGTTGACCGATGCCTGTGGACCAAGCGGACCCACTGAGCCCGTAAGACTTGCTGAGAGCAGATCTGAACGCAGATCAATATCCAAATCCCGGACATGAAGATCGTTGCGCGTTCCTTTTAACGATCCACCGACCGTTCCGGAAAGATCTCCAGGAAGCGTGATGACAAAACCACCGAGTAGGGCTTTAAGACTTGTGGTAGCGCCTTCAAAAGGTAGATCAAATTCTGCGGATGGACCGAGCGGACCAATCGATCCTCCCGCACGAAGACTAGCGCTCTGCGCAATCACCTCTGCATCGATGTCATCTACTCGAACCTGACCGCGGCCGCCCCACACGCGAGCGCTCGCCGATGCGCTGCCATCAATCGGGACAATCAAGCCGTAGGCGTCCGTGAAGCGAGCCAGGCTTGAGGTCTCGGCCTTGGTCTCAAGGTCGAGCCACAGGCCCTCCTTGCTACCGATATGTTCCATTCGGCCGGTCCCGCTGACCTTTAAGATGGCTCCCGACGCTTCAAAAACAATCTCATCCAGGCGAAAATTCCTGGGGGCGCCGCTCAAGACCCCTTGTGCTTGCGCCGTTGTATCCAAAGGCAACTGGCCACCAAAGAGGTCGGTTAATTCTGACAAGGCCTGCGTCTCGAGAAGCACTCGAAGGTTCGACGCCGGAAGCAGGCCCACCTGACCCGGACGCCACAGCTCGACCTCTCCGGAAGCAGTCACTTGAAGCAGCGCTGAATTCGTCATCACGTCGACTTTTTCAAGTCGAATTCCTTCGGGCAGCCATCCGTTCACTTCGGCCGTCACCGATCCCGTACCTGCCAACATTTGACGGGCCCTTGGGGTGAGGCCGGGAATCACCGTGCCGACGGTTTCGGTGAGATCGGTCGTCTCAAAACGAAGCGAAAGATTTGCGTTCCCGCCATCCATCACATCGCGAATCGGGCCGATCACCGTACCACTCGCCGCTCCGAGGTCAACAGCCAAGGCCGCGTCCACATTATTATCGCCCGAAAGCGCAAGCGAGCCATTAACCGACAGGGGCGTCTCGTTGTAGCGACCCCTCACAATTAAGGCGCTCTGCGCACGCCCTTCGGGGAGGGACGAACTCAACTCGTCGATCTCAAGCCTTTGATCAAATCGGGGGTTTCTCCCGGCAAATCCAAATTCAGAATCCCGGATCGCGGCCACACGAACAATGGTGGTCCACGCCGACGGTTGGTGCTGTCTTGGTTGCTTGGGATCGCTGAACGTCCAGTTATTTCGCCCATCAGGAAGTGATTGAAGCGACAAAGCTGCGTTATCTACTTCAAGACGCTCGATCAGGATCGTCTTTGATATGAGAGCGCCAAGGGTGACCTCGATCGAAGCGCTTTTAAGATCCAAAAGCGGCGCCTTGAATGCATCATCCGGTGACTCGACACGCAGCCCAGCCACCTTTATATAAGCGGTGGGCCATAACTGGAGATCGAGAGCGCCGCTAATACTGACATTGCGCTTCAGGGCGGCAGACAGCCAGCCGGCGACCCGCTCCCGATGCGGATTCCAGTCAAGATACTGAACCGCCAGCACCGGCCCAACCGTAACCACCCCTAAAACAGCCGCAACCGATAAAATAAGGCGGTTTCGCAAACGCTTCGTCATACCGATAGCATAAGGCAATAAGCGAATGATTCGCCAATATTTGGCCAAATGGCCTTGGCCAAGGACTCGGTAACGCCCAAAGGAAATCCCAACCCTATGAATTCATCGGTCGACGAAAAAAAACTGGCCAAGCGCCTGCGGCGTGAAATTGGTCGCGCCATCGAAGACTTTCAGATGATTCGGGATGGCGATCGGGTCATGGTCTGTG
>RGTL01000306.1 GCA_010025385.1 Gammaproteobacteria bacterium
GGCCAGCTTGGAGTGGCGATGGTAACGGCCGGCCCGGGTGTAACCAACTGCGTCACCGGGATTGCCAATGCCTCCCTCGCGCGAATGCCGTTGCTGCTGATCGGCGGATGCACGTCAAGATCTCAGGCAAACATGGGACCCCTACAGGACATTCCACACACAGAAATCCTGAAGCCGGTCTGCCGCTATGCCCGCACGGCCCGCGTGGCCGATCAGGTTGTTCGAGAGATAGACGAGGCGATCGCTCGGGCGTTTGGCGACGCGGGTGAGCCCGGTCCCTCTTATCTCGAGATTCCCACCGACGTGCTACGCACATCGGTTTCGAGCAATCTGATACTTCAAGACTGGATACGACCAAAGCCACGGCGCCAGCTACTACCTCATCCGGATGCTGTCGATCACGCTGTTGAATTGATTCAGCATTCCAAAAGGCCGCTCGTGGTCACGGGTCGAGGCGCACGAAACTCAAAAGCTTCGCTTACGACCCTCTTGGACGCCATGAATGGCCTGTACTTGGATACCCAGGAGAGTCGAGGACTCCTGGACCGCAATCACGCAGCTTTTGTGGGTGCCGCGCGCGCAGACGCAATGCAAGGAGCGGATCTCGTAATCACGGTAGGGCGCAAACTAGATTACCAGCTTGGCTTCGGCTCGCCCGCAGTATTTCCGCAGGCGAAATTTATCCGAATCGCTGACTCCTCTGGCGAGCTCATTGATAACCGACGCGGGAACGCCGAGCTTCTCTGCGACATACCGCAGGCGTTGGATGCGATATCTGAACGCCTACTCGAAAGCCCGGGCGTGCGAGATACCGGCTGGCTCTCACGAGTGCGGGAGAAGCACGCATCACGAAAAGTCCGTAAAGATCTCACCGCCGACACGTTACTTGGATCGGATGGAAAGATTCATCCCATGGCAATATTTGACGCGATTCGTAAGACCGCAAAGCCAGATTACATCGCTGTAGCGGACGGCGGCGATCTTCTTAGTTTTGCTCGTGTCGGTCTTGAGGCGGATACCTATCTGGATGCCGGGGCTTTTGGATGTCTTGGTGTAGGGGTGCCCTTCGCGATTGCCGCAGCTCTTGCCTATCCCGATCGACAGGTCATCTCGGTGAACGGCGATGGCGCGTATGGGATAAACGCTATGGAGATCGATACAGCCGTACGCCACGATGCAAAAGCCGTGTTCATCATCTCAAATAACGCGGCATGGAATATTGAGCGCTTCGATCAGGAGTTTAACTACGGCGGTCGGGTAGTCGGCACCACACTTCAGCATTCTAACTACGCACAGATAGCTGAGGCTTTCGGCGCTTACTCGGAGCGGGTGGAGAGGCCCCAAGATATCGCTCCGGCCCTGAACCGCGCGCTCGAGAACGCCCCTGCAGTGATTGACGTTGTCACTTCACAAACCGTAGCCTCGTCGGACGCATCAAAAGGTCTGGGCTTTGTACCGGACTATCAAGCCCTGACCGCTTGGGACGATGCCGAGCAGTTGAGGCGCAGCTAATCTTTCACTAAAGTTAAGCGTTCAACTCTCTTCGTTGCAGCCTGCTTCCCGACTCGCGGGTCAATCCCCTAATGATTTCAAAAAACTTTGTCCTTCTTGCCTTGGGCGTAGGCGCTTTCGCGCTCTCTTCGATCGGTCTTGCACAGACCAACTCCGAGACCAGCGCCGCGCCAAAAATGAGCACAGCGGACGACGCGGCGCTTCTTCAATATCGCCTGGAAAATGAAGGGGACGTTCTCGCCGTAGTACAGGCTCGTGAAGATGGGCAGCTCGACGTGCTCCACGGGCAGATTACCGACGTGCTGATTACGGGAGCGTCAGTGAAGGTCGAAAAGGAAATCAGAAGGCTTCTCGCTCCCCTTTTGGATTTACAAGTACCCTTGTTATCTGATGTCGAGTATCACCTCTCCTTAGTCACCGATCTGCACGGCGTCTCGACGCAGTTTGCTTTGCATCGAATTGAGACGCCGGGAGACTATGCTCTTGAAGTGGCCGTATT
>RGTL01000307.1 GCA_010025385.1 Gammaproteobacteria bacterium
CAGAACCTGCGCCTGCACGGAGACATCCAGAGCCGAGGTCGGTTCATCGCAGACGATAAATTCCGGACGCGAGGCTAGCGCTCGCGCGATTGAAATTCGTTGGCGCTGGCCACCGGAAAACTCATGTGGAAAGCGAGCGGCATCCGATGCTGACAAGCCTACCTGCTCGAGCAGTTCGTGGATACGATGGACCTCAGCCTGTGGACTCTGCACAAGTCCAAAGACCCTTAGCGGCTCTGCGAGGATACTGCCCACCCGCCAGCGCGGATTCAGCGAGGCATAGGGAGACTGGAATACCATCTGCAGCCGCTGACGAATCTTGCGATGCTCTGCCTGTGTTCGAGAACGATCATGAAGATCGTGCCCATCGATCAGAATACGTCCCGCAGACGGTCGCAACAGCCCAACGGTCATGAGTGCGATGGTCGATTTGCCGGAACCGCTCTCACCCACCAGCGCATACGTGCGTCCTTTTTCAATCGAGAACGAAACATCACTCACCGCGTCGAGAAACCGTTTGGGTCGCCGGGCAATCATTCGCACGAGCCACGGCTCCGATAAGTCAAAACGTCGGCGCAATCCTTCGACGCGGATTAGTTCATTCATCGCCGTATAGGAAGCAGGCGGTACCTGCAGTCAGTTGGGGTTGCTCGTGCTCGCAGCGTGCAAGGACATGCTCGCATCGTGGATGGAATCGACACCCGGTCGGGAGCGCATCGAGGCGAGGCATCACGCCCGGAATCTGAAAGAGCTTGGTATTGATATCGCCCGTCTCTACCGATGGTGTGGATGCGATAAGCCCTCGTGTGTAAGGATGTTTAGGCTGCGTGAGCAACGTAGCCGTTGGTCCAATTTCGGCCAGCCGTCCCGCGTAGAGCACCGCGACCCGATCCGTCGTCTCTGCGATCACGCCCATATCGTGCGTGATCAACATGACGGATGCCCCGCGCTCCTGACAAAGCCGCTTGAGCAGTTCAAGGACCTGCGCCTGAACCGACACATCAAGCGCTGTGGTGGGCTCATCGGCAATGATGAGCTCCGGCTCCGCACACAAAGCGAGCGCGATCACTACGCGCTGGCGCATTCCGCCGGAAAATTCATGCGGGTAAGCGCCAAATCGGCCGGGGTCAATACCCACCTCCTCAAGGCCCGCGATGGCCTTACGCCGCGCCTGATCACTACCGATCATCAAATGGGTCTGGATTGTCTCTACCAGTTGATCACCGATGGTGCGTAGCGGATTCAGACTTGTCAGCGGATCTTGAAAGACCATGCTGATGCGCTTGCCTCGAATACGAGAGGCAGGATCGGATACTTGCTCATCGATACGCTCACCGCCCAGCCAAATCTCGCCGCGATCGATGTAGCCCGGCGGATCAATAAGCCCAATGATTGCGGCCCCCGTCATAGACTTACCGGCTCCTGATTCCCCCACAAAACCAATAATCTCGCCCCTTCGGATATCAAACGAAATATCGTCAATGGGCACCAACTCACCGTGGCGATGCGGAAACACCACGCGAAGATTGCGCACCGCGAGAATCAAGTCGCTCATTTCAGCCTTGGATTCAGTGTGTCGCGTAACCAGTCACCCAGCAGATTTACAGAAAGCGCGAGCGCGAGCAACGTGGCCGCCGGGAAGATCAAAATCCACCATTCGCCGGAAAAAAGAAAGTCCTGGCCGATGCGGATCAGGGTGCCGAGACTGGGCTCTGTCGGTGGCGCTCCGACGCCCAAAAAAGAAAGCGTAGCTTCCGCAATAATCGCCAGTGCTAGAGTAATCGTAGCAATCACGAGCACCGGCGAGAGCACGTTGGGGAGAATATGCCGCAACATGATCTGTCCACTACCAAGCCCAATCAATCGCGCCGCCTGTACATACTCTTTTTCTTTCTCGACAAGCGTGGTGCCACGCACGGTGCGCGCGAACGGCACCCACTCCGAAAGACCGATAGAAATGATCAGAACCGAAATAGCCAACTCATCGCGCATGCTGGGCGGCAGCAATCC
>RGTL01000308.1 GCA_010025385.1 Gammaproteobacteria bacterium
TGCCGCACCACGAACCACAACGAGAGCCCATAGCGCGACCGATACCACCGCCAGATAAATGACGACTCCAAAAGTGACGGTTCGAAACGTTCGCCATCGTCTTCGGGCTTGCACCTTTTGAAGTCGAAAATTTTCAACAGGCGCAATTAGAGGTGTGAAATCTGTTATCGGCTGAGGACGGGTATCGTCAGCGACTGAACCCGTGCGAATGTACACACCGTCAGATAGTTCGTAGCAACAATCAAAGCCGGCGAGTACTTGCTCCAGAAGCGTGTCCGTAAGATCTGAAAAATCGGAGCGCAGCTGATGCTTAAGCTGCTTGCGATAGACCGACCAATTTGGATGAACCGACACATAGAGCTTGTCCGGCGCCTGCTCGAGCACTCGATCAACCCACTGAACTGCGGCCAACTGCTGTGCGTCCGAGGAGTCCGCGCGCCGGACCAGCCATATAACCAGCAGCGCAGCCCCTAATCCAACCCAAAGCCCATACTCAGCCCCGGCGGCGCCTAACGCGCCAAACACATCACTCATCCGCGGCGCGTAACCCAGCGGGCGTTAGGGACGGCCGCCCTATCAACGCGGGATTGGCGCATCAGTCGCGAAACTCGGGCTCTTCTTTGTCGAGGATGGCGAGGATCTCGCTCAGATGCCGGTCATCCTGAGACGGGTAGGCCTCGATTTGGCTCGCGGTTTTCTCGGCGATATCGTCCGGCAACACGCGTAGCGGCTGGCCGGTCTGCAGCGCCTGAATATAAGTGCGGGCTGCGCGCTCGAAGTAATAAAGCCGATTAAAAGCATCCCCGACTCCGTCTCCGATCGTCATTACGCCATGATTGCCCATAATCATGGTCTTGTGCGCCGGATTAGCGAGCAGTTGGGCGCAGCGCTCGCCCTCTTCCTCGAAGGCAAGGCCACCATAGTACTCATCGATCACATAGCGGTTGAAAAAGATGGCGGTGTTCTGGTCTACCGGAAGCAGCCGAGAGTCTTTGAGGCTGGCGAGGACTGTCGAATACTCAGGATGAGCGTGCATGACACATCGCGCATGCGGGCAATGACGGTGGATAGCGCCGTGCAGACCCCAAGCCGTCGGGTCCGGCGCATCCGGCCGATCCATGGTGGCTGGGTCGTTGGCATCAATAAGCACCAGATCGCTCGCCCGAATTCGGGAGAAGTGGACCTGATTGGGGTTGATCAGAAACTTCGTACCGTCTTCGTTGACGGCCAGTGAAAAATGATTGGCTACCGCTTCATGCAAATCCACACGGGCCGCCCAGCGAAACGCCGCGGCCAACTCAACCCGCTCGTGCTGATACGCGTCCTGGACCTTTATCGACCGCACTGAACTGCTCATGAAAACACTCTCCTGGTTCGTTTTAAGGGGCTAGTCGTGTTTGATCGAATCAGGACTCCGGTCGCTGCCAGCCTTTGCCCGCGCCGCAGCGCAAGCAACGCTGATTGAGGAAGACTTCTGTCCAATCCGCATCAGTCGCCATGTAGTCCAGTATCACGCGCAGCGCTTTGGACGTGCTTCGAAAACCATACATCTCTTTTGCGTATTCAAGCATTTCGACCGTATCCGCGTGCAGCTCGACCTCAAGCTTAGATTTTTGACCCATCGCCATCTTCTCTACCCTCCGTCTCTCGCAAGTGGGACTTTCTACCGCCGAGATGGTAGCACTGCCCCACTCGCAGGTTAAGGGTATCGCCTGGAGACTCTGCCCCTTGATTGCCGATCCTGGCCGGTTCGGTCATGATTGATGCCATCGGCAAAGAATTTATGGAGACTGGCTTGGAACTCACGCACGTGGACTTTGAAACGAAGGGGGCGGTTGCCGTTATCTGCCTAAATCACCCTGACGCAGGAAATACGCTCTCTCGCCAGATGGCGTTGGATCTTTTTGCAGCTGCAAAAGCCGCCCGCGATGATGAATCCATTCGGGCCGTGGTTTTCAGCGCCCGCGGGCCGATGTTCAGCTTTGGCGGTGACCTTAAGGAATTCAAAGC
>RGTL01000309.1 GCA_010025385.1 Gammaproteobacteria bacterium
GCTGTGCACACAGGATCAGTTACTTCTGAACCGCCCTCTTCTTCAAACGTCACAACAGGAGGTGCCGGCAGAGGATTTGTGATGCCTGCATCGGCAGCGTGCGTCGACGTATCTGCGACAACGGTGAACCCACCGATTGATGTCGCAGTAGCGCCTGCTGTCACGGGCACGTCAGAGTCAGTCTCAGTTGCCCCACCCTCGACGGTGTAACCCGCAGGAGTGAAATCTGTCGGCATGGTCGCGTCGGTGTAGTCGAACTCGACTTTGAACGTTTGCACAACACCCGTTGGATCAGCCCCTGCAGCCAAACCGTCAACAGACCATTTACCGTCAGCGCCAACTGTTGCCGGATACCGGGTGCCCGCAGGTACGGCAACAACACCTTGCGAAGTTGTCCAGTCTGTTTCCGAGACCACTGTTGCGCTGTAACCAGTGATGACTGCTTCATCACCAAACATTCCGTCGGTTGGTTCAACAGCAGTGCGAGAACCGTCACCATCAGTGTCTGCCCACATCCAGCCATGCAGACCACCCAACGGGTCAGGGAGCTGCAAACCACATCCCGTCATAGACGCACCATCATTTGACGAGGTTGCCGGGGTTGGTGTTGACTCCAACAGGACAAGATCATCTGAAGTGATCCCATCGAGAGCGTCAGCGACAGCAAGCTTCACTGGACGTCGTCCCGCATCGTTATCAGGATCCCATCCAGCGTTCGGAGTGACATAGATTGAGGCGCCTGAGTAGTCGAGTGTGCCGCCCTCAGAAGTGACACCATCAACAAACACTGCGCCGTAGTCACCTGGGCTTGCCGTGCCGGTAGACACTGACGCACTCGCGCCTTGTGTCCATACACCCGTATCTGAATTCCACGTACCCCAGTACAAGGTGTTCCAAAGGAAACCAACGGCCAGATAGCCGTCGGCTATCGGGACGACAGCGATATCGGAGACCGAGCCGAAGTTCCCGGAGCCGATGGCGTCGAAGACCATGGGATCAGTCACATCGTTGTAGTCAGCGTAACCAGCGTATGACGACAGTGGATTCTGAGACCGGTGGAGAGGTCCCTCAGTGTCCTTGATCCAGTAGTGGCCTTCAGCGTCCACAAAACCATTGGCAAAGTTAGAAATGGACGCCCCGTTGCCGTCGACCCTGTCCTTGCTGTGAAAGACCGGGCTTTCGCCTGGAGCGAATGACGCAACGTAGGCAACGCCATCTACCTTGGCGGTGCCATACATGATGTTTGAGGTCGGGTCAACGCCTGTGGCGTTGATATCGATGCCATACCCGAGAGCCGTGTCGTCGTAGACCCATGTTGATGCGTCATTGAGACCGTCGGCGTCAAGGTCACCGGATCCAGGGTCGAACATAAAGAACTGTGACGTGTTGGCAGCCTGATAGTCGTTGGTGGGTGTATCACCCTGGTTTTGCACCCAGATCAAACCTGGCCATGCCGCACAGGCCAGAGGTGAAGAAGAAGCTGCTTGTGCCCATTGGGCATACACCGTGTCAGTCACACCTGCCGTTGAGGGCAGCGTGTAGTTACTGCCAGCCGCATAGTCGGTTCCTGAGCCATCATCAGCAGTGTTCCAGCTAGTGAAGTTGTAGCCGTCATAAGTCGGGGTTGTCGACGAAACCGTCGTTGTCGCAGCAGTCTCGCCGGTCTGCAAATCAGGTGCTGCGGATGACCCACCGTTGACGTCATAGTCAAGGTGGGAAACCGCCGGTGGAGCATCAGGTAGTGTCACTAACTCGGTTGAAGCCGGAGCTTGGATGCCAACAGACTCTTTGGCCACGTAAGCCGTGTTCGATGCCCGTGTCGAGAGCGACGCTGTCATTGCGTCTACGTCAACATCAGCCGGGTTGAGTACCGCAAGAGAGCCGTAGGCTCCGGTCCTTGCTAGAGGATAGTCATAGGTGTATTGGACGATGTTCTGGTTCCCGACAGTCGCTGCGGACTCCACGACAGACACGCTGCCCCACCAGCCGGTTGCGCCTTGCATGTCAAC
>RGTL01000310.1 GCA_010025385.1 Gammaproteobacteria bacterium
AACTGGCGGATCTCTACAGCGAACGCCAGAAACTGCGGGAGCGAAGCCCCACGCCCTGAAATTCAGGCTTAATTTTCGCCCCAGCGTGTTATAATTGAGCGCTTTTTCGCAGTATTTCGTACACCTTCTCTTTTTTTAGGGGGCCTTCGTGTCTATCGATACCCAAAGCCAACAGTCTGAACTTAAGCGGCTGATCATTAAAGGTAAGGAACAGGGCTTCCTGACCTACCGTGAGATTAACGATCATCTGCCCGAGGACATGAACGACACGGATCAGATCGAGACCGTCGTCAACATGATCAACGACCTTGGGATCGAGGTTTACGACGCGGCACCGGATGCCGACACGCTGCTTCTCAAAACCGCTAACAGCGACGACGAAGAAGTCGTCGAAGAAGCTGAGGCGGTGCTTACCACGGCCGTTGAAAGCGAATTCGGTCGCACGACCGATCCCGTGCGCATGTACATGCGAGAAATGGGCACCGTTGAGTTGCTCACGCGGCAGGACGAAATTCGTCTGGCAAAACGAATCGAAGACGGCATTCGCCAGAGCGTCAGCGCGATGGCATCAGCGCCGGTCATCGTCACCGAGTTGGTGAGCCTTGCCGACAGTGTCGAAAATGGTAAGTTGAAATTAACCGAGCTCGTCGTCGGATTCGTCGACCTTGCGACGCTGGACGAAGAAGAAATTCCTCAGCCTAACAACGCAGCGAACGACGACTCATCCTCGAAGGACGACTCAAATTCTGATTCAGACTCCGACTCCGACTCCGACAGCGATGAGGACGACAACGACAACACCAGCAGCGCACCTGCCGGACCCGACGCCGCGGAGGCCAAGGAGCGCTTCGAGCGAATTCGCAAAGGCCTAAAGAGCCTTGAGCGCTGCCAGGCCCGATATGGCCTGGGCGCGCCGCAGATGGAAAAACATCAGACCAAGTTGTCCAACGAATTAATGGAGTTCCGCCTCGTGCCCCGTCAGATTGATTATCTGTCGCAAGTGATGCGCGAGATCGTGGACGAAGTTCGCCTTATCGAGAAAGCCATCGTAAAGATCTGCGTGCAGAAAGCCCGGGTCACCCGAAAAACCTTCATCTCCAAGTTCGTCGGGCGAGAGTCAGAGCCGTTCTGGATCCGCAGCATGATGCGCGGCAAGGAAGGCAATAAAGAAATATTGAAAGCGCACGCGGACGAGTTGGAGTCTTTGCGCGCGCGGCTGGAGCGGCTTGAGCATGTGGCGGGCCTTCGTATTCATCAGATCAAGGAAGTCAATCGCCGCATGTCCATCGGCGAAGCAAAAGCCCGACGGGCCAAAAAGGAGATGATCGAAGCGAACCTGCGCCTGGTGATCTCCATCGCCAAGAAGTACACCAACCGCGGCCTGCAGTTCCTCGATCTCATTCAGGAAGGCAATATCGGGCTCATGAAGGCTGTGGACAAATTTGAGTACCGACGGGGGTATAAGTTTTCAACTTACGCCACGTGGTGGATTCGTCAGGCGATCACACGATCAATCGCTGATCAGGCGCGCACGATTCGTATTCCAGTCCATATGATTGAGACGATCAACAAACTGAACCGGGTCTCGCGGCAGATTCTTCAGGAGAAAGGTCGCGAGGCGCTGCCTGAAGAACTGGCCGAACGTATGGACATGCCGGAGCATAAGATCCTCAAGGTTTTGAAGATTGCCAAAGAGCCGATCTCCATGGAGACGCCGATTGGCGACGATGAAGATTCGCATCTGGGAGACTTCATCGAGGACAAGAATATCCTTGCGCCAGAGGACGCCGCACTCACGAAAGGCCTCACCAGCGCCACAGACTCGATCACACCCTCGAGGAAGTCGGTAAGCAATTTGACGTGACCCGAGAGCGTATTCGTCAGATCGAAGCCAAAGCGCTACGTAAGATGCGTCATCCCACGCGCTCAGAGAAGTTGCGCAGCTACTTGGACTGAAACCAGAGTCGACCGAAAAAATCCCGAGCGCGCTCGGGA
>RGTL01000032.1 GCA_010025385.1 Gammaproteobacteria bacterium
CGCCGTAGCCGCCCGCCATACGTTCTCCACGCAAAAGACTCACAAGATCAATGCCGCTGATGCTTTCGGCCCGTGCCGAGATAGGCCTCAATGACGGCCTCGTTGTTCATTACCTCCTCAGGCGTACCGGTCGCCAGAACTCCGCCGCTCGCCATCACAATCACCGGATCGCACAGCCGACCGATGAAGTCCATATCGTGCTCAATCATGCAGAATGTGTAACCGCGCTCCTGATTCAGACGGATGATGGAGTCGCCAATCGTGCGGAGCAGCGTTCGATTTACCCCGGCTCCTACTTCATCAAGGAACACAATCTTGGGGTCTGCCATCATCGTCCGCCCAAGCTCGAGTAATTTCTTCTGCCCCCCGGAGAGGTTTCCCGCTAACTCATCGGCCACCGCGTCCAGCTGCAGAAAATCAATAACCTCTTCTGCGCGTTCGCGATTTTGCGCCTCCTCCAGCCGAACCTTCGAGGGCCGGATCCAGGTTTCCAAAAGACGCTCACCCGATTGGGCAGCGGGCACCACCATCAGATTCTCCCGCACGCTGAGCGATGAGAATTCATGCGCAATCTGGAAGGTGCGAAGAATGCCTCGCTCAAAAAGCTCATGGGGCTTCTTCCCGGTAATGTCCTTCCCTTCAAAGACCACGCTACCCGAGTCAGGGGTATACAGCCCCGCGATCACATTGAACAAGGTGGTCTTGCCGGCCCCGTTTGGACCGATCAGTCCGGTGATACTGCCCTGCGCGATAGTCAGCGACGCATCCTCAACAGCGTGAATACCGCCAAAGCGTTTATGGATGTGACGAATCTCTAGCACGGCAAAATCTGCTCAAAAAAAAACGGCCCGGGTGATACTCGACCCGGGCCGTAAGCGTGAGAGTTAGCGGAATCCGACCGTGGTGTTCTTGCCGCCATCCACCAGGATCTCGCGATAGCTGCCAGCCGATTCGCCGGGGCCAATCAATTCCACAGCGGAGGCGCCTACGTAGTCGATGTCGCCACCGTTGGCCACGTACTCAAGAGCCGCCGACAGATCGCCAGGATAGACCTTTTTGCCCGGCGCGTTCGCCACTTCCATGATCTTCGATTTGAAGTCCTGGCTATTGGTGGAGCCCGCAGCCTGCATGGCCAACAGAATGAGCGCAGCCGCGTCATAAGACTCGGGTGCAAACGGGCCATCGCCTTTGAAGCCTGCTTTGCTTGCCAGCTCAACAAACATGGTAGCCCCGGGGCTGTCCGTTCCCGGCACGTCGCCGATGGAGCCGTTCAGACCCGCGCCGATCGCGGCTGGCAGGGAATCGCCGATCATGCCGTCCGGCAGATAGAAGACATCGAACGCACCCGTATCCAGAGCGCCCTGAATGATGCCCTTGCCGCCCTGGTCGAGGTATCCGGCGACGACCAGGATATCTCCGCCGGCCTGCGCGAGCGCTGCTACCTCAGCACTGTAATCGGCCTTGCCATCTTCATGGGAAGCGTTGATCGTTACCGTGCCGCCGACAGACTTGAAATTGCTTTCGATGCTGTCCGCGAGGCCTTTGCCGTAGTCGTTGTTGGTATACGTGATGGCGGCCGTTTTGTAACCACGGTCCTTCAGGATCTCTGCAACCACCTGACCCTGACGCGCGTCAGAAGGCGCTGTTCGGAAGAACAGACCGTTGTCTTCTGCGGTGGAAAGACCAGGAGACGTCGCTGAGGGAGAGATCATCACCACGCCATTTGGCATGGCAACGTTCGCGAGAATCGCTCCGGTTACGCCGGAACAGTCCGCACCCATGATCGCGTTCACCTTATCGGAGGTGACCAGTCGCTCTGCCGTCGCCTGTGCTGCGGCTGAATCGATACAGGTCGAATCACCACGGATGCCCGTGACCTTCGAGCCGTTCATGAACTTCCCACCCGCGTTCACCTCGGCAATGGCCAGTTCGGCCCCTGCCGCCATGTCAGGAGTCAAAGACTCGATCGGACCGGTAAAGCCCAGAATAATCCCAATCTTGACGTCTTCTGCAAACGCCGTGGCAGACAGCAGTGCGCTGGATATGAGCGCAACAAATAGTTTCCTCATCGGATTTCTCCTGTTGGTTTTAAAGCAGTTTTCCTGGACCCTTGATAAAGCACCGAACCCGGGATAGGTGGATAGTGACACAGGGCAAGGTTCGAGAAAAGATATCTCCGATAAGTTGCTGTTTTATTGACTTAAATGATTCGAATGCCGAAGATTTTTGAATAGTTGGGGAGCGCCTACTCAAGTGGTTGAATCCACTGTCGGGCGCTAAGTCCTTTCTATTATGGAAATCACATACGAAACAATTCGTAAGTTATTGTTTTTAGTTTGTTTTAACGTTGAATTCTGGCGCGACGATGAATCTCAGTTCAGCCTCGGCATCACGCAAGGCTCCCTCCACGAATTCGCTCGTTGCTCCGCCGGCAAAGATAAAACCCGGATACGCACTGCCTTCGGGCCAGGGTCGCATTAAATGACCTTCCCTCACGTCAACCTCCACGTCGATCACCCCGGGGATTGAACGTGCGCGATTGATACCTTCTACCCGTCGGAGAACACCCCGCTCGCGCACGGGAATCATCATGACGCCGCTTGCCCCCGAGCGTCGGCCCGGCTGACGTTGCCCCCGGCAGGCGTTAAGCAACACCAGTTGCTCGAGCGGATATCCCGTCTGATATTCAACGACTCGTCCGCACCGCCCCCCAATCGTTCGGCTGGCGAGTTCCAGGAACCAGACCCCCTTATCGTTCACACGCACCTCAGCGTGAATAGGCCCCTCTAAAAGACCAATGGCCCGACAAATGGATTCCAACTGGCGGATCATGTCCTCGATGACGATCGGTTCAAGCCTGGGTGGCGTGATGTATATCGTCTCCTCGAAAAACGGGCCGTCAAGCGGATCGGGTTTTTCAAATATCGCGAGTACATCGAGCTCGCCTGCGCAAACCAACGCTTCGATCGCGAACTCTCTGCCGGGGATAAAGTCCTCGATAATGCACGCCTTTTCAATTGACGACTCCTCCTCAGAGAGCAACGCCTGGATCCGAGCAAGAGCCGCCCGAACCTCATTCAAATCGTCACATCGAATCACGCCCCGGCTTGCAGAGAGCGACATCGGTTTCACCACGCAAGGAAAACCCACATCGCATCCTAGCCACTTGCTGGTGTCGTTTATTTGCACCCTTTGGAAGCTTGGGGTCGCCACTCCTGCATCTCTGCAGAGCTCTCGAAAAATCAACTTGTTGGTCGAGGCCTCTACTGCCTCTGGGGCATTGGCAGGCAAATCGAGCATTTCTGCGGCTTTTTGACACAGCGCCACTGTGCTGTCGTCGGTCGGAAGCGCTGCTATGAACCGACGGTGACTGGCGACCTCCCGAATGGTCTTAAGCGCGCTCTCATCAGATGACGAATCGATCCTGATGCCCTGCCCGGGAAGGCTTAAATCAGCTGCCCCCCAAGCGGCGACAACCAGCGGAATATCCAGCGACGTCGCGGCATGTACATACGCCGCCGTTCGATAGCTCCTATCGGGGGCGAGTAACAAAATCGCGCCTTCGGTCATTGGACCCTACGGTTCGCTGAGAGAAAGTTCTACGGGGGCCGCGAGGACCTGCAAGAGGCCTGAGTCTATTGACTGCCTGCCGCTGCGCGGTCGCGTTCGGCGTCCGTATCGGCCATCCGCGCGTCGGAATAACGATTTCCAGAAACCGTTCGCTCATTGATCAGCGCATCGAGCTCGGCGAAGGTTTCGTCTGACAGAAGTCGGTCGGCAGCAACCCAGTTCTCCTGCATGTATTCAATATGTTTTGTGCCTGGAATCGGAATCAAGGTTTGCCGCCCCGCGCTATCTTTCCTGGACAGCAGCCATGAAAGCGCCAGTTGGGCCATGGTGAGTCGCTCACGCGACGCCACATCGGAGAACGGCTCTAGCAGTTTGGTATTGTGAGCGAACGCCTCGGGCTCAAATCGCGGTCTCGCGATCGTGCAGCGTAAATCGTCATCGGGCAGTTGGCTTACATCCCGCGCCTTGCCGGTCAGAAACTGTCGACCGAGGGGTGAGAACGGTACGAAGGCAATCCCAAGTTCCTCGCAGGCGCGCAACGCCGCAAACTCAGGCGTTCGAGTCCAAAGCGAGTACTCGGATTGCAGCGCCGCCACGGGAAACTCTTTGTGTGCACGCCGAAGGGTGTCTGCTGCCACTTCCGACAGTCCGATCTCTCTTAATTTTCCCTCTCGAACCAGCCGCCCGAGCTCACCGACGCTCTCCTCAACGGGCACAGCCGGATCCACGCGGTGAAGATAATAAAGATCTATGACGTCCGTCTGCAGTCGAGAGAGACTGGCTTCGCACTGCGCGCGCAGCGCCTTAGGGCGCCCGTCGATATGGTTTTTTCCATCAACCCGGCTGAGCGCACATTTACTGGCCAGAACGTACTCGTTCCTGCGGTGACGCAGGGCGGATCCAATTAAGGTCTCGTTATGCCCGCCACCGTAGAGCGTGGCGGTATCCAGAAACGTGTAGCCCGCATCGAGGGCTTCGTTGAGAAGCCGGTTGGAAATCGCATCGTCGCCCGGCCCGTATCCGCTCGACATGTTCATGCAGCCAAGCCCGAGGGGGGACACGCTGAGCGAGCCGATTTGCCTTTCGGTCACAAATGGTTATCCAAACCGAAGGCAAGAAGCCCTGATGACATCATCTGGGTCGGCGGACAAAAAGGGAGCGAGAAGGGATCGATAAGAACTATCCGCAGCCGCCGCCGCAGCCGCCACAAGCGCCGCTACCGCCGACCGCCTGAAAGACGTTGTTAAAGACGAAGGTTGCACTGACCCCGTCATCCTGAAAGTCAATTTCCGCGCCCTGAAGGTACGAAAACGCGACAGGGTCGATCGCCAAGGAGAACCCCGAGTCGTCTTTCATCACGCGATCACGATCCGTCACAGCCTCAGCGAAGGTCATGCCGTAGTTCATCCCCCCGCAACCCCCGCCGGCGACAAAAACACGAACCGCCTGCTGAGGGTCGTCCGCGCCGGTCAGCAGCTCCGCGATTTTTTGCTTTGCGGCGCTCGTCACGTTTACCGCTTCAATCTGGGTCTGGTCGATGGCGATATTCATAGCATTTACTCGTCGTATAAAATAAGGGCTTGTGGCCTAGAGGCCTGAAAACAGCGTCGTCTTAAGAAGAGGAAGTCTACCATGCAGACTGTCAACTGCACCGTTCTCGGGCACGAAGCGCCCGCTCTGGCCGAGGCGCCCTACCCGGGACCGATCGGGCAGCGGATCCTTGAAACCGTCTCCGCCGAGGGCTGGGGAAAATGGCTGGAGCGCCAGGTTCTCATCATCAATGAGAACCAACTGAGCAGCGCCGACCCTCAGGCAGTCGAACTGCTAGAGCAGCATATGCTCGGGTTTCTTTTCAAAGAGGGTGATCTTGGCGGCCTCCCCAGCGGATTTGCCCCAAGCAAGAAATAAGCGGTCTAGCCCCCTGCCCGATTCATAAGCTCGCGCATACGGCGCACGGCGCCGGCGAGCCCCGCAAACAGCGCCTCGCTGATAATGGCGTGACCGATATTGAGCTCCTTAATCGATCGAATCGCTACGATCGGTTCCACGTTCTCATAGTTCAGACCGTGCCCGGCGTTTACGCGAAAGCCGTGATCCTCAGCGATCTTGACGGCGGTCTCGAGGCGCGATAACTCCGCACGGATCTGGGATGCCGAGCGCGCTTCGGCATAAGCGCCCGTATGCAGCTCGATAACAGACGCCCCAACCGCGTGACTGGCCACAATCTGCGACTCGTCGGGATCAATGAAAAGCGAAACGCGGATACCTGCCGATTGAAGGGTGTCGATGAACGGCTCCAAAGACGCGGCTTGATCCGCGACGTTGAGCCCACCTTCGGTTGTGATCTCCTGGCGCTTTTCCGGTACCAGACAGATGTCGTCCGGTTTCACCGAGAGCGCGATCTGCTTCATCTCTTCCGTGACGGCCATCTCAAGATTCATTCGCGTCGCAATCGCTTCGCGCATCCGGAAGACGTCATGATCGCTGATATGCCGCCGGTCCTCCCGAAGATGCAGGGTAATGAGGTCAGCCCCATTCGCCTCACATATCAGCGCGGCCGCGACCGGGTCGGGATAGGTTGTGCCTCGCGCCTGACGGAGTGTCGCCACATGATCGATATTTACACCCAAATCCATTGCTTGCTCCTAACCTAAGACGGATCAGACCAGAGCACCATCAGGCGCCCGGCTTACTTCCGCTGAGTAAATTCGTGAAAAGACCATTCTCGATGCCAGCGTTTTGCCGTCAAGAAGATACTGAAAGACCGCACGGTGGAGATGCTTCAATTCGCGAAGCGCGGTCTCATCAAAGCCCTGCTCATTTCGAAGTGCGATAAGCGAAGAACCGCGAACCATAACACCGCCTGTTTCGTTACTGATTCGGACAAAGGCACCCATCCCAGGCCGGTACTGATATTGCTGCTCGGGTTGAAGCGCCTCGCCCGATTCATGATCTCGCTCCAATTGCAGCCCGTATCCGGTCTCGTTTAAGAGCGCTTTTTCAAAGACTCGAAGAATACCCTGAGTGGACTCCCCTTGATTCAAACCGATGATACTTTTCAGATACTGATCAAAGAGGCGCTCGTGAGGATCGTAACGTTGAATAAACTTCAACAGCAATTCATTGATATAAAAGCCGCAGTAGAGACCGGGTCCTTTAAGTTCAAAATCGGGCCCGGCCCATTCGCACTGTGTCAGCGTTT
Organism: Gammaproteobacteria bacterium; assembly: GCA_010025385.1. Lineage (GTDB taxonomy): Bacteria > Pseudomonadota > Gammaproteobacteria > Arenicellales > UBA868 > UBA868. The sequence continues at coordinate 6,773 of RGTL01000032.1, forward strand.
TAACCTCCCCTTTGCCCGACCAACCCAAGGTGGTTAATGCGAAGGGCCGAATCATTCCTCGAAACGCCGACTTCAACCCGCGGGCACCCTTGGCGATGGCAGTGAGACGCCCATGGTGACGCGAGAATATGTCGACCAATAAACTCGATTCAGAATATGGCCTGCGGTGCAGGATAAAACCCGGTTCACCTTTTATTCTGGTCATACTCATGTCGCGAGAGATCTAAGCATCACCGTATCCGAGCTGCGCCACCAGTCGGGCATCGTCGGCCCACCCCTTTTTTACTTTGACATGCTGGCTGAGCCGCACGCCCTGACCGAGAAATCGCTCGAGTTCGACGCGCGCGGATGAACCAATCGCCTTAAGGCGTGCTCCTTTGAGCCCGATGAGAGCGGCTTTCTGACCTGCCGTTTCGCACCAAAAGGTCGCGTCAATTTCCGCATAGCCATCGTCCCCATTCCGAAACTGAGTCACCTCTACACCGGTGACATAGGGAATTTCATCTCCCATCTGGCGAAATATCTGCTCGCGCAGCAGCTCGCCCACCAAAAATCGTGTGGGCAGCGTTGACAGCGTGTCCTCCTCGTAGGCCAAGGTCCCCGGCGGGGCCGCTGCGGCCAAAAGCGATCCGAGATGGTCGAGGTTGTAACCGCTCTTGGCCGAGATAGGCACCACTTCGGCCCAAGGGTACTCCGAGCGCACCCGCTGAATCAGGGGAAGCACATGTTCTCTAGATGGCAACAAATCCACCTTGTTCATCAAGAGCCACAGAGGTGCTTTGCTGCTTCGAAAATGATTGAGGGCCGCCTGGTCCTCATTTGTCCATAGTCGGCAGTCGATCACCTGACAGATAATATCGGTGCCGGTGTCGGCGCCGCGGGCTGCCTGGTTTGCGCGCTTGCTTAACGCTTCGCGTCTGGGCTTGTGCAGGCCCGGGCTGTCAACAAAAACCAACTGCGTCCCGTTTATAGACCGGATACCGGTAATGCCTCGCCAGGTCGTTTGTGGGCGCCTCGAGACAATCGAGACCTTCTGCCCGACCAGCCGATTGAGAACGCTCGATTTTCCAACGTTGGCGCGACCGACGAGCGCGACCACTGCAAAACGAGAAATATTAGGCATTGGCCGCGGTTAAGATACCCATTGGTCAAGCGCGTCCTGTGCGGCGACCTGTTCCGCGGTTTTTCGACTTGACCCCGCGCCTTTGCCTGTAATCCCAAGCTCAGAAAGCACGCAGGCGACGCTGAAGGTTCGATCGTGCGGCTCGCCATGAACGTCCGTTACCGCATACGTCGGCAAGGCATATCCACCAGACTGCAGTTGCTCCTGAAGCGTTGTCTTTGGATCTTTGGAAATCCCTTCATCTAATGCATCTTTCATACGGGCATTCAGGAGCCTTCTCACTACGGGTTCGGTGGTCACAAGATCAGCGTCAAGATAAACCGCAGCGATAACCGCTTCCAGACCATCCGCAAGAATGGAGTCCCGATCGCTCCCGCCTGATCGACCGGCGGACGGACCAAGCACCAGGGCATCGCCTAGCCTGATTTCCCGGGCGACGTCAGCCAGCGTTGTTTTGCGCACCAGTCGGGCTCGCAGACGCGTCAGACGCCCCTCAGAAGCATCGGGATCTGCCTTGAAGAGTGCATCACTAACGATTAAACCGATGACGCTGTCGCCCAGAAATTCAAGGCGCTCATTGTGACGAGCGCCCAAGCTACGATGCCGGAGCGCGGCCTCGAGAAGGCTCTTATCCTTGAACCGATAGCCAAGCGCTGACTGCAGGGCTTCTATAGGGCTCATGGTCTTATCGGATGAGCGAGCCCAGACGCTGCCAGTTGATGCCCCCGCCACCGGCACTGTCCCAACTGAACCAAATAAAGAACGCTTTGCCGACGATGAACTCCTCCGGAACAAACCCCCAGTAGCGGCTATCGTTGCTGTGATCCCGATTATCACCCATCACAAAAAACTGACCCGGCGGTACGGTCACGCGAATCGAGCCGGAGGGCCGCAACTGATCGATCAGGATGGAGTGGCTTCTCTCACCGAAGGTCTCGGAAAAGGCTTTCACCTGACCCGACGCGGAATTGCTTTCTGGCCAATCAATCAGTTCAGAACTCTTGATTGGAACCGGGACGCCGTTAATCGCCAGTCTTTTGTTGTGGTAACTGACGACATCGCCCGGCAGACCTACCACTCGCTTGATGAAATTGGTCTTTGGCTCCTTTGGGAAGCGAAAGACCATGACGTCGCCTCGCTCTGGACTGCCAAACGGAACGACTTTTGTTTTCAGGATCGGTAGGCGAACGCCGTAGCTAAATTTGGAGACCAAAATAAAGTCGCCAATAAAAAGGCTCGGCAACATCGATCCCGAGGGAATGCGAAACGGTTCCACCACAAATGCCCGCAACAGAAACACCGCCAGCAGCACCGGGAAGAATGAGCGTGAGTATTCAACCAGAACGGGTAGGCGTGCCCGGGCGATCCCCACGGTCTTTTTCGACTCGGCCTCCCGGCGGGGCGCACTGACGGTCTTATCAAAGTACACAATCAGCCCCGAGATCACCAACGCAGCGAAGAGAATAATTTCGAAATCCATCTCAATCACCGACTTTCAGGACAGATAGAAAGGCTTCCTGAGGGATAGCCACTGACCCAATTTGCTTCATCCGCTTCTTTCCCTCTTTTTGTTTTTCCAGGAGCTTTCGCTTTCGGGTGATATCCCCACCATAGCATTTTGCCGTCACGTTCTTGCGAAGCGCCTTCACCGTCTCCCGGGCAATGATCTTGGAACCAATGGCGGCCTGTATCGCGACATCGAACATTTGCCTCGGGATCAGGGTGCGCATGCGGGACACCAATTGCCTGGCGCGATAAGGCGCCTGCTCCCGGTGAGCTAACGCCGATAAAGGCTCTACTCGATCACCGTTGATCATGACATCTATACGGACCATTTGAGCGAGGCGATCCTCGATCATATCGTAATCAAAGGATGCAAACCCGCGGCTGACCGACTTCAGTTTGTCATGAAAATCAAGCACGACCTCGGCCAGGGGTAACTCAAACACCACGGCGACCTGACGGCCGTGGTAGGCCAACTCGCGCTGCACGCCCCGCTTTTCTATACACAGCCCGATTACAGCACCAATGTATTCCGAGGGACAAAGAATGTGGGCCAGGATAAACGGCTCGTATACTTCTCGAACAAACCCGGAGTCGGGCATCTGCGAGGGGTTGTGAATGGATTCGACGACACCGTCGGTTCGATGCACCTGATACACGACGGTTGGCGCTGTGGTGATCAACTCAAGGTCATACTCGCGCTCGAGCCGCTCCTGGATAATCTCCATATGAAGCATGCCTAAAAAGCCGCATCGGAACCCAAACCCCAGCGCTGGCGACACCTCGGGCTCGAAAACCAAAGAGGCATCATTCAGACTTAACTTGTCCAACGCGTCACGAAATGCCTCAAAGTCGGCATTGTTAATGGGGTACAGGCCCGCGAAGACCGCGGGTTTAGCGGTTTTAAATCCGGGGAGAGATTCGTTCGCGGGCCGAGATGCGTCGGTAATGGTATCGCCCACACGCGCCGCCTTAATGTCCTTGATCCCGGCAACCACATAGCCAACATCGCCGGCGCTGAGTTGACCCACGGGCGTGCGCTTCGGTGTGAAGCGCCCAATCTGTTCGCACTGGTGACTTTTTCCTGTAGACATCATCTGCAATTTCGTTTTCGGTGTCAGCGTGCCCTGCATGACCCGCGCGAGAGAAACGGTCCCCAGATAATTGTCGAACCAGGAGTCGATAATCAGCGCTTGTAACTCGCCGCTGCGATCACCCGCGGGTGGGGGCACGCGCTGCACGATCCGCTCAAGAATCTGTTCAATCCCAATCCCGGTCTTGGCGGAAACCTGAAGGGCATCACTACAGTCAAGGCCAATCAGATCCTCTATCTCCTTTGCCACCCGATCGGGTTCAGCTGCCGGCAGATCAATCTTGTTCAATACAGGAATAATCTCCAGCCCGAGATCGGCAGCGGTATAACAATTGGCTACGGTCTGCGCCTCAACGCCCTGAGACGCATCGACCACCAGCAGCGCCCCTTCGCATGCCTTTAGGGATCGCGACACCTCGTAGGCGAAGTCGACATGTCCAGGCGTATCGATGAAGTTAAGCCTGTAGGTCAAGCCATTGAGTGCCTGATATTCCAGCGACACGCTTTGCGCCTTGATCGTGATTCCTCGCTCTCGTTCAAGATCCATCGAGTCGAGCACCTGCGCCGTCATTTCGCGATCAGAGAGTCCGCCGCAGGTTTGGATCAACCGGTCGGACAAAGTTGACTTGCCGTGATCGATGTGGGCGATAATTGCGAAATTACGAATCAGGCTTTGATCGGCCTCGGCCATCAGTAGGGTCTCTTCGGGGAAAGCCCACGCTCGGCGAAGCTGGGGGCAAAAATCGTAGGAATCGAACGGGGCCAATTTTATCGCGCCCGTGCGTTGCCTGCACGTGATTTACCTTCAGGCCCGCCGCAAAAGATGCCCCAGCAAGCCAAACCAAAATTCAATCAATGAGCGAAACCGCACGGGTAGTGATTGTCGGCAGTGGATTGGCAGGAATCAGCCTGGCTTTACGTCTGGCCGACCACGGCGTCCGCTCGATCATCCTGACCAAATCCGAATTGGCGTCGGGATCAAGCGTATGGGCTCAAGGCGGGATCGCCGCTGTCTTGGATGCGCGCGACAGTTTTGAAGCGCATATCAACGATACGCTTGAAGCGGGCGCGGGTCTTTGCAACCTAGGCGCAGTTCGTACGGTAGTCGAAGGAGCGCCCTCTGCGATCTCCTGGCTCAGCGAGGCCGGCGTGCATTTTGATCTTAGAGAAGATAGATCAAGTGAGCTGCACCTTGCCCAGGAAGGCGGTCATTCACACCGGCGAGTCGCCCATGTCGCGGATACGACTGGCCGAGCGGTCGTGCAAACTCTTGACAAGCGTGTGCTCGACTCGCCCTTTATCGACGTGCTTGAGAACCATTTGGTGATCGACCTGATAAAAAGTGATGCGTCAGAAACCCTTCAAGAACGCGTGATCGGTCTTTACGCGTTAAATCTTGATTCTCAGGAAATCATCACGATTCCCTGCGACGTTGTGGTTCTTGCCACCGGGGGAGCGTCCAAGGCGTATCTCTACACCAGCAATCCGGATACCTCTACCGGCGACGGAATCGCAATAGCCTGGCGGGCAGGATGCTCGGTATCCAACATGGAGTTTGTGCAGTTTCATCCTACCTGTCTTTTTCATCCTCATGCCGGCAGCTTTCTAATTTCCGAAGCGGTCCGCGGCGAAGGCGGTCGTCTGACTCTTCCTGATGGC
>RGTL01000311.1 GCA_010025385.1 Gammaproteobacteria bacterium
CGGCGCGGCCCCACGGCATGACGCGTCGCACCATGATGGGTAGGCGCGAACATGAAGCCTATCCCGACCGCATCAATGGTCTCGGCAACCTGTTGGGGCGTGAGCGTAATATTTACACCAGCTGCCTCGAGAAGATCCGCACTGCCGGATTTTCCGGTCGCAGCGCGATTTCCGTGCTTGGCCATCACTGCGCCCGCGGTGCATGCCACCAGGGCGGCGGTGGTTGAGACGTTAAAGAGACTGGCCCCATCACCGCCCGTGCCAACCGAATCGGCGACCTGATCGGCTTTGACGCTTACCTTGGCCGCGAACTCGCGCATCACGATAGCTGCGCCGGTCAACTCCTCGACCGTTTCACCTTTCATGTGAAGCGCCGTCAGAATCGCGCCGATCTGTGCAGGCGTTGCTTCGCCGCCCATGATGAGGCGCATCACGTCACCGATCTCTGCGGCGCTGAGATCGCGCCCTTTGGTGACCTGCTGCGTCGCTTCCTGAAGGTTCATCTGCGTAAGCGTGCTAAGAGGCTACGGCAACAAAACGGTGGCGCCGGTGGTGCGTCGACCCTCAAGATCCTGGTGCGCCTTGACGGCGTCGGCGAGCGGGTACTCCTGATTGATATCGGCCTTAACGGCCCCCTGCAACAACACTTCGAAAAGCTCCGACGAGCAATTGACCAGATCTTCGCGCGCATCGGTGTAATGAAAGAGTGTCGGCCGGGTGAGATATATTGATCCTTTTCCTGAGAGACTCGCCGGATCAAACGGCGCGACCTTACCGGAGCTCTGGCCAAAGAGGACTAAATCAAGCCCACGCCTCCTGCGGCGGCGTGAAACAAAATGGTATCGCCGGCTTTGAGACGCACGGTGCTGCGCAGAAGGTACTGCACAGTCATACCCTTGAGCATCATGGCTGCGGCAACACGCTCTTCAATACCGTCTGGTAGTTTGACCACGCGCTGGGCGGGCATCAGGCGCGACTGGGCATACGCACCCATCGGCTGCGCGGCATAGCCCACGCGGTCGCCCGGCGCGAGATCGCTTACACCCTCGCCCACCGCCTCTACAACGCCCGCGCCCTCAAGGCCGGGGGTAAACGGCAGCCCAGGAGCCGGGTAGGCTCCGCTTCGAAAATACACGTCAATAAAGTTAAGGCCCACTGCCGTCTGGCGGAGCAGGATCTCTCCCGCACCTGGGGCGCCGACCTCCTGCTCTTCCCATTTCATGACCTCAGGGCCGCCGGTTTCGTGAACGCGAATGACATGGTTCATAACGTGATCTCAGTTGGATAAAAACGATGTCGCGAAGCCGCAACACGCTAAAAGAAGTACCTAAATTCTACCGCTCCAGGCGTTTCAACTAAAGACGGGATTTGCCGTTGGACAAATAGCGCGCTATTCGCCGAAATTGTTTTCTACCGCCACGTAGGTATCAGCGAAGAACCCATTGAAGTGCGTACGACACGCCGCCCCGTAGGCGCCGATTCGATCAAACTCGATCCAGTCCCCCTCTTTTATGTCAGACGGCAACGCGATCTTGCGGGGAAAAATATCCAGCGAATCGCAGGTAGGGCCATAGAGGGTGAACTCCACCCACTCGCTTGAGAACTCACGCGTTGCAACCATTCTTACGGGCAGATGCAGCTTGTACTTTTCTTCAATAAAACTGCCGTACATGCCGTCATTTAGATAAACCGCACCGTCTTTTCTTAAATGCACCTGCACGATGAGTGACTCACCATCGACACAAAGCGCGCGACCTGGCTCACAAAGCACCGGCACATCTTTGGGAAGATTGATCGCCGCAAGGCCTGCGCTGATACTCGCAAAATACTCGCTCATCGCCTGCCCGCGGGAGTTGAGGTAGTCGCCGGGAAAACCTCCTCCTACATCCACGCATTGGGGTTTCTCGCCCACATCACGGATGACTTCGTCCACGAGCTTTAAGCCCTCCACAAAGCCTTCGCCATCAAGACACTGCGAGCC
>RGTL01000312.1 GCA_010025385.1 Gammaproteobacteria bacterium
GCTTAAACGTTCAATTCCACGCTGCCGAGACGGGCTTTGGCGGCTCTATTGACGCGGGTCAGTTGATGGCGGAAACCGCACGTCCGGCCGGTATCAATATTGAGGTGGTTCGTGAGCCTGATGACGGTTACTGGTCAAACGTCTGGATGAAGAAGCCGTTCTCCGCGTGCTACTGGTCTGGTCGACCGACCGAGAACATGATGTTCTCAACTGTCTACGCCGGAGACGCTGCGTGGAACGACACCTATTGGCAGAACGCGCGGTTTAATGAGCTGCTGAAGATGGGTCGTGTGGAGACCGACACGAAAAAACGCCGCGACATCTACGTTGAGATGCAGCAGATTGTGCACAGCGATGGTGGCACGGTGCTGCCCTTGTTCCTGCAGGATATCTTTGCAACCAGCGATAAGGTGAAGTACCCAGATGTGATCGCAGGAAACTGGGAGCTCGACGGCTGTAAAGCGGCCGAGCGGTGGTGGTTCGCATAGGCCTGTTGGTTTCAAGGTAGACCAAGCAACCCTGGCGCGGCCTGAAGTCGCGTCAGGGTTTTTGGATTTTTGACCCAAGCGATTTTGGGCCAAACCGCGACCCCAGAGACCGTCGCTGCATTCCGAAAAGAAATTGGCCTGGACCGTCCCGCTCATGTTCGGTATGTGGAGTGGCTCGGCGGTATCTTTCATGGTGATCTCGGGCAGTCGCTCGCAAGCAAGCGCGAGATCTCAGAGTTTGTGGGCACGCGCCTGTCGAATACGCTTTTTCTAGGAGGGCTGGCAGCAGCTATCGCCGTTCCGCTGGCCTTATTGCTGGGATTACTCGCCGCGTTGTATCGAAACAGCATTTACGATCGAGTCGTCAACTTAGTTACGCTGACGTCGATTTCATTCCCCGAATTTTTTGTTGCCTACATTCTGATTCTGTTTCTTTCAGTAAAAGCGGGCATCTTCCCCGGCATTTCCAACGTGAGCACAGATCTTGCGTTCTCGGAGCAATTGTTCCGTACGCTTCTTCCTGCGCTTACCTTAACGCTCGTCGTGCTCGCCCATATGCTGCGTATGACCCGAGCGGCCATTATCAATTTGTTGTCGAGCCCCTATATAGAGATGGCAAGACTCAAGGGTACCAAACCGTTTAGGGTGATCGTTCATCATGCGCTGCCAAACGCTTGGGGTCCGATCGTTAATGTGATTGCCCTTAATCTTGCGTACCTGGTGGTAGGCGTTGTGGTGGTCGAAGTGGTGTTTGTTTATCCTGGATTGGGGCAATTGCTGGTAGACAGCGTCTCTAAGCGGGATCTCCCCGTTGTGCAGGCCTGCGCGATCATTTTTGCCGCGGTCTACATTTTGCTGAATCTGCTCGCAGACATCGTGTCGATTGTGTCCAACCCGCGTCTGCTCCACCCGCGCTGAACCAACGGTCGCGTTTCACTCATGTTTAAAACGCTTCTCTCCGCTCCGATTAGCGCTAAGCTCGGCGTGATTGTGATTTTCGGGTACGTCGTGGTTGCAGTTTTTGCGCCGGCTTTAGCTCCCTATAAAGAGACAGCGATTGTTGGCGCGTCTTATGAGCTGTGGTCCGATGAGTTTTTGCTCGGCACCGACAATATCGGCCGCGACATGCTGACGCGTTTAATTTATGGCGCCAGAAATACGATCGGTATTGCGTTTGTCACAGTTTCTCTCGCTTTTCTTGTCGGTGGCGTGATGGGCATGCTCGCAGCGATCCTGGGCGGCTGGTACGACATGGTCATCAGTCGGGTTGTGGATATTCTGATGGCCATCCCCTCCCTGGTTTTTGCGCTTTTGCTGCTGACGGTATTTGGAACGTCGATCCCGTCGCTGGTGATCATCATCGCGTTGCTGGACAGCACCCGGGTATTTCGCATCTCGCGTTCGGCGGCCATGAATGTCGTGGTGATGGAATTCGTTGAAGCGGCACGCCTTCGAGGGGAGGG
>RGTL01000313.1 GCA_010025385.1 Gammaproteobacteria bacterium
TGTTGCCCTGCCGAGAGCTCTTCCACTCGAACCCGAGGATCCACCTGAAGACCATAGCGCTCCACTAGCTCCTCAAGTTTTTGCTCTACCCTTGAGATATCGTATGAAAAAGCGGGCGCATCGAGACCGACCATGACGTTCTCTGCAACTGTGAACGCCGGTACCAGCATCAACTCCTGATGCACCATGGCAATGCCGTGCGCCAGCCCCTCACGAGGGGAGCGAAGGTGAACGGGCACACCACGAACAAGAATCTCTCCTTCGGTTTTTTCATAATAACCCGAAAGGATATTCGCAATGACGGTTTTTCCCGCACCGTTCTCACCAAGCAGGGTGTGCACCTCACCCGCCCGAACATCAAAATCCAGCTTATCGAGAATCAAATGCTCCCAGACGCCTGGAAAACCCTTCGACAAGCCCCGGGCTTCCAGCAAGACGTCGCCTTTTTTAACAGGCGTTCTGGTCGATGAGTGACTGGCCATCGTTTTCTCTTTCTGCTCTCTTTATGCTTTATGCACTTTATGCGCTTTATGCGATCACTCTACTCTCGAACATACGGCACACCGAGGGCGCTGGGGAACCGAACACGACCAATCGCACCGGCCACGACCGCAAGCGTGACCACATAAGGCGCCATAGCGACGAACTGCCAGGGAATAATCTCCTTAATGCCGGGATAGGTGGCGACCCAAGTGGCTAGCCCGTCGAAAAAGCCGAAGATAAAACCGCCCAAAAGAGCCAGCAAAGGATTCAGTCCACTAAACACCACAATCGCAAGCGCGATAAAGCCCCGCCCTGCGGTAATTTCTTTCGTTACCGCGCCAAACCAGTCGATGCTGAGATAGGCGCCAGCCAGCCCCGCGAAGACACCAGCCGCGATAGCCGCGCCCAATCGAATCGCGTTCACCCGAATTCCCGCGACATCCGCAGCCGCAGGATTTTCGCCCACCGCCCGGATCCATATCCCAAGCTGCGTGCGCCGAAGCAACCACCACGCCACGATCGCCAGCACGACTGTGACCAAAACCAGAGGACTGAGATTGCCCACACCCAAGGGAATCAGCGCGACCTGGACCTCTCGGGCCACGCTATGAAAACCCGGCGCACCCATCACGGTCAGCATGAGCGCTACAAAACCCAACGCAAACAAATTAATGCCTACGCCGCTGATTAACTGACTGCCTCGTAAGGTTGTGCTGATGAATCCAAACAGCAGACCCACGATGGCTCCCGTCGCCATTCCGGTCACGAGACCCATGACTGCGCTTCCACTTGCCTGTGCACCTAGCGCCCCCGTGAGCGCGCTCAACAGCAAGATACCCTCAAGTCCGATGTTAAAAAGACCCGCCGACTCCTCAATGGACTCGCCGATGGCAGCGAGCGTTATGGGCACCATCGCATGCAGCGAGATGAACAAAATACCCCAAAGATGAGCAAGTTCCATGATCTATTCCTTGCGACCCCAACGACCCTTTAGTCGTGAGAACTGCCTACGAAGTTCCGGGACCGCGAGCGCGACCCCGATCCCATCAAAGCCGAGATTCACAAGCTGGGGCATACCGCTCATCACGGCGTAATACGGGGGTCGGCCCATTACCTGGATCGCACCAGCAAGGCCTGCAACCGCACCACCGATCAGGAACACCCGCAAGACCTGTTTTCGAATATTGATCCCCGCGTGGTGTGACGCATGCGGGTTGTACCCTGCCGCACGAATTTCGAAGCCCGTCGAGGTCCGCCACAGAAGAAAAAGAATAATCGCGACGGTAAGTAGAGAGATAAACAAGCCGGTGTTCAAAGTCGCCGTCGGCAAAATCCGGGTCAGTCGCGCGCTCTCGATAATACTGATCGTCCGATCCCCTCGCTTAGGATCAGTCAACACATTGGCTATCAGATAAAAGGCAAAAAAATGGGCGATCCAGTTAAACATGATGGTGGAGATCACCTCAT
>RGTL01000314.1 GCA_010025385.1 Gammaproteobacteria bacterium
GCCGATCATGACGGTGAGCTCATCAATACCGCGGGCGACAGCTTACTCGCTGTCTTTGATACGGCTGAAGCCGCGATCCAGACGGCAGCCGGACTCCAGCAGCACTTTGCGCTTGCCGGTCAGCATCTACCCGAATCGAGGCGCATTCGCAGCCGAATCGGTATTCACCTGGGTGAGGCACGGCTAAAGGGTGACCAGGCTTTTGGAAATGATGTGAACATTGCCGCACGCCTTCAGGAGCGTTCGCCACCCGGCGGCGTCTGCCTGTCGCAAGCCTGCTTTGAGCAATTGCCGGAGTCCCACCGCATGCGGTGCACCCACGTCGGCAAGGTTTCCCTGCGCAAGATCAATACCGTCATGACCGCTTATCTTTTTGAGACGGGTCATGAGTTTGTGAGTGCCGAACAAGAGCGCTCGGACCCCGAGCGTCTGTCTATTCTGGTGCTGCCGGAGATGGCGCCCGACGAGAGGGCGGAGCTATTGAGCGTCGATATCATTAGCGGTCTCTCCCGTTTTCGTCAGTTGGCGGTGCTCTCACCGCATACGGTCCTGTCGAATTCCCTTTCGGGACATTCGCCCTTTGAGCGAGCTCGGGCGATGAGAGTGACCTATTTGGTGCAGACCCAAATCCGCGCAGATAAAACGGCGCCGACCCTCTTTGCGCAGTTATGGGATATCGGGACCGGCGAGCTCCGCTGGGCGCGGGACTTTGATCTGCACGCGTATGGAGCCATCGAGGAGGGTCAGGATGTCGTCAACACAATCGTTAGCCAACTGACGCAGCACATCGAACTTGCGCTAGCGCGCCCCAGCCCGAGCACGCGCTCCCCTACTCATTACCAGCGAATCCTTAAAGCACGACGTCTGCTGTATCGCATGCGCGAATCATCAGACATTCTCGCCGCGCACCATATTCTCGATGGTCTACTCGATGAGGATCCACACCACGCGCCGGCTCACTCAGCCAGGGCCCTGGGGCTGATTGTGGATTTCCTGATGGGTTGGTCGACGAATCCAGAGCAATCGATCGAGCGGGCATTTGAGCAGGCCGCGCTGGCTATTGACCTCGACCCCATGGACAGCGAGGCGCATGCCGTGTTCGGCATCACCGCAATATGGCGGCGTCACTATCGTTTGGCCATTGACCATCTTGATCGCGCGATCGACCTGAATCCCAGCCACGCAGATGCGCGCGCCGGCCGGGGCCTTGCCATGATTTTTCGAGGCGACCCGAACGACGCGTTCGCGCAGATTCAGGATGCGCTGCGGTACAACCCGATAGCGCCCGCGTGGTACCACTGGGCGCTTGCCATCAGCTGTTACAACACGGGACAGTACCGAAACGCGGTCGATGCCCTCACCAGGATTGCGCCCCTCAATCGCTTTCATCGCCGGCTGTTGTCGGCGAGTTATGCCCAGCTAGGCGATGATGCGGCCGCCGCACAAGAACGTGAGCGAGTCATGCGCGAAGTCCCACTATATCGAATCGCGGACTCAGAAAAGACACAGCCCTATCAGCATGCGAAAGATCTTCAGCCTTTTATTGATGGCCTGCGCCGCGCCGGCTTTGAGTAACACCAGGCGCTCAATAAAAGAAAGACGCGAATCAGTTGCTCCCTTCGCCTTTACCTACGCCATCAACGGCCCGATCAGCGCATCCGCTCCCTGACGGATCGGGTCAACCGTCAGTCGACCCGTGGCCTGGGCAGTGTCCTCGATGGCACGATGCGCCGCCGCCTCATCAAGGTGACCTGTGTTTAGCACAATCCCTGCGGTGATCGGTCGACGGTAGGCACCGCAGGCATTGGCAATATCTTCATAGAGTGTGATCACGTCGTTCAGCGACGGCACCGCAATCGGTTCGCCCACGGTATCGAGATGCGTCATTCCCGCGCGGTGACAAAGCACCAGATGCGTAGGACAGGATCCGCGAATCAACGGCAGCGTGGA
>RGTL01000315.1 GCA_010025385.1 Gammaproteobacteria bacterium
TCCTGATCGAAAGCGCGCCCCACATGGTTACCCAAGTCCCGTTCATCGTGCCCACCTACTCCGGATTCCGACGGGGCGGCGCGTTTCTGTATGCCGGGATGCTGGCCTACCGTCTGCTCACCCGGCACACCCAACGCGTCATCACGGACCCCGCCAACCGAATACCTCCAGACCGAGCGATGAGTCGCGAAGAGATTCTTGGCCAGGGCAGGGTCAACGCGAGCGGCCTTACCGGAGGACGGGTGTTGTACGAAGCGCAACTTAAAAGTTCAGAACGAATGACCTTTAGCGTGATCAAAAGCGCCGCGCAGCATGGCGCTACGGCGATGAATTATGTGTCTGCAGATCGCTATTTTTACGATGCAAAGACGGTTGCTGGGGTGGTCGTGACGGACAGGATCACGTCAAAGACAGGCACTATCCGCTCGCGACTGGTTATCAACGCGACGGGCCCTTGGTGTGATCAACTCAATGGCAAAGATACGCTACATCGACTCAACACCGGCTTCGCAAGAGGCGCCCACATCGTGACACGGGCACTGCTGGGCGATTGTGCGGTAGCCCTCCCCTCCGCGTTTCGCGGGGATGGGGTTGCCACCCGGGGGAACCGCCACATCTTTATCATTCCCTGGCGCAACCGATCGCTCATCGGCACGAGCTACATGGAAGCGAGTACGCCAGCGGATGATCTCACCCCTGAGGCGCAAGAGATTGATCAGTTAATCAACACCGTGAACGAGGCCATGCCGTCAGCCCGTCTGAGCCGAAACGATGTGCTTCAATCTTTCGCGGGTTACTACCCGCTGCAGAGCAACTCAATCAAGTCGGGCGTCTATCAGGGGACAGGGGAGTACCGGCTGGTCGATCACCACGAGATCGACGGGATCGGGGGACTAGTGACAGCGCTCGGAGCAAAATTCACGACGGGACGCCGTCTCGCAGAGATGGCGGCGCAACTGGCCGAGAAAAAACTTAAAGGTGCCAGCGCCTCGCAACGCTACACGACCCGAGGGATAAAACTCCCCGGCGGTCACATCACCAACATGGCCTCTTTTCGTGAAGACACGGCGAAAAAATACCAGGCACACTGGTCGAGAGAAACCTCCATGCATCTGGTGGATGGGTATGGAACCGAGATCGAGGATCTGGCCGCGCTCTGCCGTCGTCAACCTGATCTTGCCCGGCCGCTGTCTCCTGCTCATGACACCATTGGCGCGCAGATCGTCTGGGCAGCCAGGCATGAGTGGGTCGCTTGTCTTTCCGACATCGTCTTTCGGCGCACCGATCTGTGCCTGCTGGGTAATCCGGGAGAGGACGTACTCAAGCGATGCGCTGAACTCGCGGGTGCCGAACAGGGGTGGGGAGCGGAGCGGCAGGCGCGTGAAATCGCTGCTGTCCGAGCAGAGCTTGAGCAATGCACTCGAGCGCTTTGGGCCAATGAGGATTTAAATTGAAGGTTCTTCATATCGCGCCTACGCCATTTTTCTCAGACCGCGGTTGCCATATCCGCATCCTGAGCATCCTTCGGGCGATAGAGCATAGTGGCGGCAAAAACATGCTCTGCACCTATCCGCTCGGCCGGGATTTACCAAATGTCGATATTCGACGAGTCGGCGCCGTCCGAGGGTACGAGCGAACCGAAGCCGGGCCACAGAGAGGGAAGATACTGGCTGACCTCAAACTTCTGTTTTTGGGCTTGCGCACAGCGTTCAGAGAGAAACCGGACGTGCTTCACGCCCACCTTCATGAGGGCGTACTGATCGCCTGGCTTATCCGAGTATCGCTGTTCTGGCGCGGACTACCGCTTGTCGCCGACCTGCAGGGGGGGTTAGTAGGCGAACTGGCAGATCATGGCTTTTTTGCCCGAAAAGGGGCTCTTTCGAGCGCCTTGCGGTTTGCCTTCACTCTCGTTGAGACCCTCATACTGAGACTACCCGCGCATAGTTTTTG
>RGTL01000316.1 GCA_010025385.1 Gammaproteobacteria bacterium
AGTCTGGTCGACCTCAAAGCGCTGAGAAAGATCATCAGGGCCTCAAAAGCGGAAGCCGCCATTATTGGAATCACGCTGGGCAGTGCGGTGCTCGTCGATCTGGAGCGGGCGATCCTGTTTGGCGTGTTGCTGTCGCTGCTGCTTTATCTGCGCCGCACGTCCCGGCCACGAATAGTAAGCCGGGCCCCTGACCCGGCCTCGCCGAAACGCAAGTTTTCGACCAGTACCAGCCTACCGGAATGCCCCCAGCTCAAAATGATTCGAGTCGATGACTCGCTGTATTTTGGCGCCGTCAATTATGTGCGTGAAATATTTCAGAGATTGCGCGAGCACTATCCCGATCAGAGGCACCTTCTGCTTTTGAGTCAGGGTATCGCTCAGGTCGATGTCGCCGGAGCAGAGCTGCTCGTGGAGGAGGCTCGCGCTCGCCGTGCGATCGGTGGAAGTCTGTCGCTCTATCAATTGAAAGAGAGTGCCCGCGATGTCATTAATCAGGGGGGCTACATGGAACAGATACAGCCCGCCGGGGATTACCTCTCGAAAGGCGAGGCGATAAAAAGTATTTTGCCTACTTTAGATCCCCAGGTCTGCGCGAGCTGCTACCCGGAGTGGCTCGCGATGGTCTTAATGTGACGATTAATGATGGCGTGCTGACGATCAACGCGGAGCGCAAGGAAGAAAAGAAAGATGAGAAAGACGGCCGACTCATCCGTCAGGAGCGCTACTACGGAAAATTTGTCCGATCGTTGAGACTGGGCTCCGATATTGATGAGGCCAGGATCGATGCGCGGTACGAGGACGGCGTGCTTCACCTCACGCTGCCAAAGACCGCGGAGATCAAGCCGCGAAAAGTGGATATCAAGATCAGCTGAGGCCGATCGTCTCCTCTGAAAGGGCCGCATCAGCGGCCCTTTTTTTGGCCTGTACTTCACCCGGCTCGTATTTCCCCGGGCGTTGTTTTTAATTCCGGTAGAGGACGAACGGTATACTTGCGGCCCCGGATGAGGCCACCTTGTAAAAAATGAATTCAGTTAAAGATCCCGCGCTGATGGCGGGCCTCCTTGCGGAGGCGCTGCCGTACATACAGCACTTTCATGGCCAGACCATCGTCATAAAGTACGGTGGTAATGCCATGACCGATGAGTCACTTAAAAGGGGCTTCGCGCGGGACGTGGTCCTGATGAAGCTGGTGGGTATGAATCCGGTGGTTGTCCACGGTGGTGGCCCCCAGATCGGTCAGTTGCTGGAGCGGATCGGAAAAAAAAGCGAGTTTGTGGATGGTCTTCGGGTAACCGATAGCGAGACTATCGATGTAGTGGAGATGGTTTTGGGTGGGCTGGTCAACAAAAATATTGTCGCGCTGATTAACGCGCACGGCGGCCGGGCGGTAGGTTTGTCTGGCAAGGATGGTGACATGATCCGTGCGCGAAAATTGGTGCTGAAAAAAGGAGCGGCGTCCGACACAGAAGATCCTGTCGAACTGGGTTTCGTCGGGGAAATCGAGTCGATTAATCCAAGCGTTGTGGACGTATTGGACGAAGGTGACTTTATCCCCGTGATCGCTCCGATTGGGGTCGGCGTCGACGGCAGGGCGTACAACATAAATGCCGATACGGTCGCGGGAAAACTGGCAGTGACTTTAGGGGCGGAGAAACTGATTCTGCTGACGAATACCCCCGGCGTCCTGGATAAAGAGGGAAATCTACTTACGGGTCTTTCAGAGGCACGGGTTCAGGAGCTGATTGATGAGGGTGTGATTACCGGTGGCATGCTGCCCAAAGTCCGCTGCGCGCTTGACGCGGTCGCGGGGGGCGTACGTACAGCCACTATCTCAGATGGTCGGGTACCTCACTCGACCTTGCTGGAAACCCTGACAGACGAGGGCGTCGGGACCCAGATCGGACGGTCTCGAGAAGTGGTTCGCCCCGCGTAGTCGAAGGCTCGCTCTC
>RGTL01000317.1 GCA_010025385.1 Gammaproteobacteria bacterium
GCCAGCGGTGAGTCGCGGACGACTCACGCCGGTGACAGGCTCCGCAAAAGCGGACAAATGCATGGTGTACCCCTGTGGGGAGAGTTGGCCGGCCACGGCGCAACCGTAAAAAAACGCGGGTCTCGCGATAACGCGGCCGGCACAAACACCGCGCCTGACTCCGCGCAGAAAAGCGCATCCTAACCTCTTCCCATCGGTCGCCGACACAGCCTCGCAGGAGAGGATTTATGGCAACTCAAGGCAAATCTTTATCTGATCTGGCGATACGGCGACCTGTTACGACGATTGTCGCCAGCTTATTGATCGTTACCGCGGGGTTTGCCGCGCTTAACTCAATACCGATCCGTGAGCTTCCGGACGTTGACTCCAGTGTTGTGACGGTCACGACTCGATACCAGGGCGCATCCCCACAAGTCATCGATACCGATATCACGGAGGTGATCGAAAGCGCGGTCTCCGGTGTTGCAGGCATTGAGTCCATCAGCTCTCAAAGTCGTCGCGGCCGTAGCCAAACGGTTATCGAGTTTCGTCCCGGCCGAAACATCGACGAAGCAGCCAACGATATCCGCGACGCCGTTGGCCGCGCCCGTGGCCGCCTGCCCGACGACATCGATGACCCGGTTGTCGTGAAGAGCGACAGCGACGCTGACCCGGTGATGCGAATCGCCGTCTCATCAAATCGGCACACGCCGGAACAAATCACGGACTATGTCGAGCGATATATCGTTGACCGACTCTCCACGCTGGATGGCGTGGCAAGTGTTGATATACGCGGCGAACGGCGCTATGCCATCCGAATCTGGCTTGACCGGCGGGCGATGGCCGCCCGAAATCTAACCGTATCCGACGTGCAATCCGCGATCGGTCGCAGCAATCTCGAACTGCCTGCCGGAGATCTCAAGTCCACTCAGCGAATGCTCGAGATCCGCCTCGATGGCCGCCTTTCTACGCCAGAAGATTTTCAGAATATTGTTCTGCGGGAAGTCGATGGCTATCCCGTTCGGCTGTCGGACATTGCCACAATTGAAAAAGGCGTAGAAAACGACGATCTGGTGGTCCGAGCAAACGGTCAGAGCGCCGTGGGCATGCAGGTGTTGCGACAGAGTCAGGCCAACACGATGGATATATCAAATCGTGTTCGTGCCGAGATTAAGCTGATTTCCGAGACATTGCCCGAAGGCATGGAGGTCATCATTGGGTCAGACGATGCGCTTTTCATCTCCGCATCGATACGTGAGGTTCTTATTGCTCTCGGCATCTCCTTGCTGCTGGTTGTGGGCGTCATTATTCTGTTTCTCCGCTCATTCAAAACCGCGCTGGTGCCGATCGTAACTATCCCGGTCGCCCTCATCGGATGTATCGCCGTCATCTATGCGTTGGGATTCTCGATTAATGTCATCACGCTATTGGCCCTGCTTCTCGCAATCGGTCTGGTCGTGGATGACGCGATTGTTGTTTTGGAGAATATCAAACGGCGCGTTGAAAACGGCGAGCCCGCGCGGGAGGCCGCCCTACGAGGCACCCGACAGGTAACCTTTGCCGTTCTCGCCACATCGGTGACGCTCATCGCCGCATTCATCCCCATATCGCTTTTAGAGGGCCAGGTCGGGAAGCTGTTCAGCGAATTCGGACTGATCATGGCCGCTGCGGTAGTCATCTCAACCTTCGTGGCGCTCAGCTTGTGTCCCATGCTGGCTTCGCGCATCCTCCGGGGTCTTGAGGCAAGAGCGACTTACTCATCAGATAGCGACGACTCCGACGCAGATGTCCGCTTTTCACAAACCGGATTGAGCCAGCTATATAACGCTGGACTGTTGCGGGCCATCCAATCACCTGTCCTGGTGATCGGAATTGCGTTGGCATTTAGTCTGGGTGCGGTGGGACTCTACACGACGCTACCCCGCGATCTCGTTCCGAAAGAAGATCGCGGCGTTGCCTTTATTCCCATG
>RGTL01000318.1 GCA_010025385.1 Gammaproteobacteria bacterium
GGATGATTGGCCACCATCACCAGTGGCCCGGTCGCAGGAATCTTCTCTAATTGTGCTTGGTCATAGCGTACGTCAATATTCGTGACCGCGATCGCGTCTTCATAAAACCGTTTTAGCTCAAAGGGTTGTGACTTTAAGCTGTCGTACAGTCTCTGCACCTTGCGTCGACCGAATAGGTTTTCTATTCCAAGAATCAACTGGCGGATAGCCCAGGGATCATCGGGCTGCGCATACGTCAGGGTGGGGCGCTCTTCCAGATAATCGTTAAAGAGCGGGTCATCCAGTGAAAGGGTCATGAGACGCGTCCTCAGACAGCTGTCCCGAAGGTATACGGCGAAAGTGAACCAACCCGTCGAATGGCAGCGTTTCTCCTAAGTGACTCGACCGAGTCGAAACCGGCTAGTAGCATGAATCGTCGTGTTTCCACTTGTAGTATTGCAATCGCCTTCGTCACCCCTGCCTCGCCGCCGGCAGCCAGGCCGTAGAGATAGGGCCGCCCAATAGAGCAAGCGGACGCACCCAATGCCAGCGCTTTCACGATATGGCTGCCGCGACGAATTCCACCATCTACGACCAGCTCGAGGTCACTTCCGATCGCATCTCGTATCGCCGGAATACAGTCTATAGGGGCGGGCGCGGAGTCAAGTTGTCTGCCTCCGTGATTGCTAACCATAATTGCGGTAGCTCCCAATGCTTTTGCTTGCTTCGCATCTTCTGGAGAAAGAATGCCTTTGATAATTAGCGGCCCATCCCAATGCTCTCGTAGCCAGCTGATGTCAGTCCAACTGATGGACGGATCAAACTGCTGGTTCACATAGTCGAAGATGCTGAGAGCGCCAGTCTTGCGAGGGTCGATATTTTCGCTGAGGTTCGCCAGCGTAAAATCTCGGTTTTGACTGAGCCCCGCAAGCCAAGACCATTTGCCCGCGAAGTTCAGCATAGACCGCGCCGTGAACGAAGGAGGGATGGTCATGCCGGTAACGATATCTCGCTCTCTGTTGCCGGCAATAGCGGTATCTACTGTGACGCAGAGCGCATCGTATTGAGCTTCCTTGCAGCGGTCTACAAAACTCTGGGTCAGACCGCGATCCCGGAAAACGTATACCTGAAAAAACTTTGGCCCGGACGCCGCGGCTGCCACTTCCTCAATCGTGCTGGAGCCCATGCTGGAAAGGCCGTAGTAGGTGTTAGCTTTGCTCGCCGCGCGCGCGACGCCAAGTTCCTTGTGATGATGGAAGAGTCTGGACATCCCGGTGGGCGAGATGATGAAGGGCAACGCTAGATCTTGACCAAACAGTTTCGTGCTCAAATCGACGTCAGTTACGCCCGTCAGCATTGAGGGCACAACTTCCCATTGCTCAAAGGCGTCAGTGTTGCGGCGAAGCGTCCATTCGTCATCGGCGCCGCCGTCGACGTAGTGAAAGATGGGTGATGGCAGTCGTTTTTTAGCGGCCTTCCTGAGCTCTGAGATGTTAAAGCAGCGGTCTATATTAGCCATCTCGTCGTCGCACCTCGCAAAGTCCTAGCGGTCTCGTGATGCACTGAACTTTAATATCGTCTTGCCCCTGCGCGCTCACTCTGACAGCGACCAGTATCTGACCAAAAAAGTGCCTTCGGAGATGATGTCCCCATTAGTTTCGCCATGCCATCGAAAGTCATATTGAACGCGGAATCCTTCGGGTCGATCCTCCACGGTTGTAATGCCCATGGTGAGCGTAATTGACTCCCCCGCGTTGATCGGCCGGTGCACCCGAAATCGATCGCTACCGATGAACAGGGCTTTTAAATCCACCAGCTCGACACATTGGAAAAAAGTGGAGTGGACCAGTGCGAATGTGAGTGACCCTGGAGCGATGATGCCACCAAAGCCCTCGGATTTACCGCGTGCTTCATCAAAGTGAAACCAGTCGAGCTGATTCAA
>RGTL01000319.1 GCA_010025385.1 Gammaproteobacteria bacterium
GAAAAAGTCGGGGCCCTAAAGCCACTGACCACCGGCACCCCCGCTGCCATTAGGGAATCAATGTTTTGGATCAAGTCCGCCTCGAAGGTGAGCGGATCAAGTTTGGTTAATTGGGTGTGGTTATTGCCGTGAGCCGCAATTTCGTGGCCTTGGTCAAGGATCTCTCGCAGCAAGCCGGGGAGTCGTCGGGCAATTGTGCCGACGGTAAAAAAAGTCGCTCGGGCGTTCCTCGATTCCAAAAGATCAAGAATCTGCTCGACGTTTCCCTCGACGCGATCCTGATAATGATGGCCGTCGGGTATCTGGTCGCGAACGTCCTCAAGATCAATAGCAAGAAGCAGGTCTCTTTTTTTCACCAGGGATGAAAACCGTTTATTTGCACGTCAGGACTCGCGCCGTACAAGCCCGGCCATCCAGCTCAAAACAAATGCCAGTACGATGGGATACATCGTATTCAGCTGCCTGCCAATCGAGGTGTAAGACGTGACCTGTAAGATAGTCAGAATAAAGGCGTATGACACGATGCCTGCCAAGAGAGCAAGACTCACGGCATCACTGGCGTTAATCCGCGAACCCCGCAAAATCCGATAGGCCCTCCAGATTAAGACGAATACGCCCATAACAAAGAGGATCTGAGGGAGGTGCCGATAGGGCCAAAGAATCTTCGCAAAGATCTGGTTTCTCCACCGGATACGTTCCTTATGATATTCAGGCACGCGCTCTAAAAGCTCCGCCCGGTGCGGTCGCGCAAGTGACTGGGTCACATATTTGTAATTCGTCAGCAGCTTTTCGTCGTCCTGACTGCCTCTTCGCGGCCCGAATTCGACGAAGCCTTTGAACTTGACGAATTGTTTTAGGGTGTCAAGAAAAATTTGTCCCGCGAGACCGTTCCATTCAGTGTGCCATTTCGGGGCGAGTTCAGAATACCGCGGCCGACATTTAATTTTTTTTGAGTCGCAGGCCCTATCGATTTCTGCACCGATCGCGAAAAGAAATTCATGGGTAGATGGAGCGTCTCGGAAATATCCAATGGAGTACAAGCCATCTCGAAACGCCCATGGGAAAAACGCAGCGATGTAATCCGAACCGCCCTTCATCCATGATTGCGTGCCGCGGCCGTATTCAAAATACTCCTCAAGCCGTTTGAACGACGGGCTGATATCGTAGGCGATATTGCGAGCCTCGCGATTGACGGGAATAAAGCGCTCCCATTGAACCGTCTCTATCCGTAGAAGCCCGCCATAGGCGGACCGAAACGCCGGGCTTTTCATTTCGTTTGTGGTGTAAACCCCATAACTCCGATAGTTCTGGTAGGCGATTCCTGAGTTCACCGCAGTAAACCCGACACTGCCGACGAGAATCGCCGCCGCAGTTCTCAGAAACGGAGCGCGGAGCGCGCGTTTGGTGTCTCGTCGGCTCACAGTGATCAGGTAGTAGAGAATCAAAATTGCAAGAGAGGGTACGATCCAGATCGCTTCCCCACGGATGTTCCAGAACCAGCCCAATACCAATCCAAACAGCAACAGGAGGTGCCAATGTCGCGCGCCGCGGTGCGCGTCAATGATGATCAGCTGCGCTAGCCCGAACGCAAGAAGAGAGACTGCCGGGTAGATGCCAAACCTGAACGGATAGACATTAGGGAAAAAGTTATAGGTAAAGGGGTTGAAAAGAAGCGCGGCAAACGCGCCCCACAGATAAAGGGTCTTCATGCCGAGGCCTAATCTGGATCCATCGTCAGCCGATAGGCGATTTGCGCTTGGCATTATTGTGTTGGTGCTCGTAAAACTCTGGCTAATATCCCCACAAGAGATGTTGGTCCGAAGCTCACCTCATGACGACACGCTGTTCGTAGGCCTGGCGCTAAATATTCTTCAAGGCGACTGGCTGGGCTCTTACAACCAGTTCACCCTGATGAAGGGT
>RGTL01000320.1 GCA_010025385.1 Gammaproteobacteria bacterium
GGCGCCTTGATGGAGATGAAGGCTCAAGGGAAGATCAGGTTTATCGGTTTATCGGAGCCGTCGCCAGAGACATTGATCAAGGCGCTAGATATTTGTCCGATCGCTGCCGTGCAATCAGAGCTTTCGTTGTGGACAAGGCAGCCAAACGTCGCCGTCTCCGAGGTCTGTAAAGAGAACCATGTGGCATTCGTATCATATTCACCTCTCGGTCGCGGTTTTATGGGTGGTGCTGTCAGAGATATGTCCGCGCTAGGTGAGAAAGATATCCGGCACACAATGCCGCGTTTCCAGGGGGCTGATTTCACGACCAACCTTGAAAGACTGGACCAACTATCAAACCTCGCATCAGAACATGACCTAACCGTGGCGCAGTTAGCGTTGGCTTGGGTTTTGGCGCAGGGTGATCATATTCTCGCAATACCGGGTACCCGGTTTGAGGACCGAGCGAAGGAGAACCTTGATGCCGCCAGTGTGTCGGTCAGCCATGACGTTATTTCTCAGGCGGGTCAAATACTGAGCCCTGACACGATCATTGGGGAACGTTGGACTGAGGTAATTCTGAGAGAGGTGGACTCGGAGCAGTATCGCTTTGTCGGTTGACACCCTACTAGGTCGGAATTTCTAGCGGATGACTAGCCAGAAATTTCGGGTGGTTTCGCATCGGGACGCATACAGATTTGCGTTCGACTCACTCACCAAGCAGGGAGTATCCGGCTCAGACGCCAAGAATACAGCGGAGGGGTTGGTTGATGCTGACCTGTGTGGTGTTGATACTCACGGCATACAGAGGATCCCAATCTATTGCCAACGACTCGAGCTTGGGTTGATAAGCGCTAACCCCCGGATCACTGTCGATAATATTACTCCAGTATGTGCTCACATTGACGGTGATGATGGGTTGGGTTTCGTTGTCGCTACGAAAGCTGTGGAGGTTGCGACTGATCGGGCGAAGGACTTTGGGTTCGCGATCTCAGGTATCAAGCGCAGCACGCACTTCGGCATGGCCCGTTTTTATATACAGCAAGTGGTAGATTCCGGTTTTGCGGCTATTGTGATGACGAACGCGTCACCGTCGCTTCCTCCGTGGGGCTCTAAACGACCCATATTCGGAACCAGTCCGATCGCTATCGGTTTCCCGAACCCGTCTGGTGAGAATCATTTCTTGTTGGATATGGCGCCGAGTGTCGCCGCTCGGGGGAAGATTAGGAAAGCGATGAGGGCCGGAGAAAGGATACCCGAGGGGTGGGCCTTGGATGCAGAGGGTAGGCACACGACTGATCCCTCGGAGGCCGTCAAGGGTGTGGTCCTTCCGATAGGTGGTCCAAAAGGCTCAGGAATCGCAATGGCCCTCGATATTTTTTCAGGTCTTATAACCGGAGCCGGTTTCGCCGGCGCCGTCGGTGATCAGCTGAAGGTATTCGATCGGCCCCAAAATGTCGGGCACTTTATTTTTGTGCTGAATCCCGAAATTTTTGTAGGGCCTGATGAGTACAAAGCCCGATTTTTAGAGTGGGAACTATCGGTAGTGAATGCACCTCCGGCGGAAGGTGTCAAGCGTGTGTATCTGCCTGGACAGATAGAGACAGAGAATAAAAAAGAGCGACTAGTCAAGGGTATCCCATATCTTGAGAAAGATGTTCAGGCCCTGAATGAGTTCGCAGATGAGTGTGGTATTCCCCCTCTAACTTGCTAGTTAAAAATCCCACTCGTTCAAAAAACATTGAAACCCAGTCGCCTAGCGTGTACCGTGCGCGTCTCTCAGCGTATAGCGAGCTCGCGTTGAGTGATCCCTTGATGGATCGTAGGACGGAGCTTGCCCATGACGACTCAACGTCAAATAATTTGGAACGACTATGCGCTTTCAAGATTTGGGCTTGCTGCCCGAACTCG
>RGTL01000033.1 GCA_010025385.1 Gammaproteobacteria bacterium
GGTCGACGTAGGCCTGGGTTGCGGCCTTGGCTTGCTGGCCGAAGTATCGGGTGTTAGAGGGCCAGAGGGTATTGCGCGCCCCTTGCGGTCTGGCATCGTTGAGATATTTGCCGGTCAGCACGCCGGCCGCGATCGGTGCGTAAGCCAGTAGCCCCACGTGGTCGCGAAGCGCAATCTCGGCAAGAGCAAATTCAAATTTTCGGTTGAGGAGGCTATAGGCATTCTGAATACTGACCGGCCGGGCAACGCCCGCTCGGTCCGCTCGGGCAACGTAATCCATGGTGCCCCAGGCGCTCTCGTTAGAGACGCCCCAGCTGCGAATTTTTCCTGCCGACATTAATTCATCCAGGGCCGCGACGGTCTCCTCACGGTCTGCGCCGACATCCTCAATGGGCGCGGTCTGGCCAAGGCTTTTAAAGTCGGTCCATCCGCGATCGGGCCAGTGCAGTTGATAAAGATCCAGGTAGTCCGTGCGCAGCCGCTTGAGGCTGCCCTCGCAGGCCTCATGAATCGTCTTTCGGTCGAAGCAGGTATCACCGCCACGAACGTGGTGGCGTCCGGGGCCGCAGATTTTGCTGGCGAGAACAATCTCGTTTCGACTGCCGCGTGCCTTCAACCACTCGCCTATGATGACTTCGGTATGTCCGTAGGTCTCCGGGCGGACATCAACAGGGTACATCTCGGCCGTATCAAAAAAGTTGATGCCGTGCTCGCGCGCATGATCCATCTGCGCAAATCCTTCCTCACGAGTGTTTTGCTCGCCCCAGGTCATGGTGCCAAGGCAAAGGATGGATACGTTTATATCGGTCGTGCCGAGTCGCCGGAATTGCATGTTGATAAATCTGTGAGGCTCTGGGTATTCGCTGGGAATCTAGCACAGTGATTAATTAATCCCGGCAAGTCAACGACTGTATACAGAGACGTTAGAATCGCCTGCTCGCCACAGCCCCTGAGTGGGCACGCCGACGCACGGAGTCACCTATGGATACGGAAGATGATCTACAGCATTTCGATGCCGCGGCGGAGCGCCTGATCGAACTGGGCAACCGTCTACTCGAGCGCGACGCGGATGCGGACAGTTGGGAGGTGGCTTCGGGTCTGCTCGCTGGCGCGGTGCATTTCTGGTTATACGCGCACCAGCCCTGCGGTGATCTCGAATGCGACTCCTGCGAAGAAATTGATACGGCAGAAAAACGGGTGGAGCAGATGCTGGCGCTGGTTCGCGAGTCGGCCGAGGAGAGCGATTACTACCACAGTCCTCGGGACATTAATGTGGGATCAGCCTAAGGGATCTGATGCGTTCGCCGCCAGCGATTGGGCGAATGCCACGAGCTCCGGAAAAAACGCCTGAAACGTTGACTCAATCGCTGCGTAGTGTGCGCTGAGCACCGCACCCCCGGTGTCCATACGGGAATTAAATCTTGCCCGTTTGGCCATCTGACCCAGCGTGTGGTTAATGCCGTCAATCGTGCGGTAGTGTTTGAGTGTCTGGGTTTGTACCAGGTAGTTAAAGTAGCGTTGCGATCGTTCAGGGCAATCGGTGATCCCCGGCCCGATCGTTTCGTGAACCCAGTCAACATAGTCATCAAGCGCCTGCGGATGATGTGACGACCAGTCTCTGGCAAGAAAGTGATCCAAAAAGACATCCCCCACGACCGGGGCATAGCGGTGGAAATGGGGACGAAGCAGGGCGCAAAGTTCACGAAAAACCGGATGGCGATCGGTATATCGGTCGATCTGTCGATGCAACAAGACCCCCCGTTGGACGCTTTCGGGAAGCGTAGTCAGTTCCGCACCGCGTACCGAGTCGCCGATGAAATTACCCAGCAATCGATCTGGATCAACGCCCGATAGGTACAGATGTGCAAGCGTGTTCACCGCCTGCGCCTAGGATGATGGATGCGCTGGCCCAAAGAATTCGTGCAGTTCGGCCGGGCTGGTAAACAGGTGATCCGGCGTATGCCGTTCAAGCAGGGCGATCGATTGCCACCCCCATGCGGCGGCGATACTTTTTGCACCGGCTTGCTTGGCCGCTTCGATATCGCTTGCGGAATCACCCACCATCCAGGTGTCACAGGGGTCCACGCTGAAATCATCCATGGCCTGGCGGATATGGACCGCTTTGTCCCCTGGACGGTCACTGCCGTAGTAGGTGTGCACGTATGTCTCCAGGCCCTCATCGGCGAGTCGACTTCGCACGACCTCCGAGTGATTGGCAGTGACGACGCACAGGTGCAAAGTCGCGCTCAGGTCTTGGAGGAGTTCAGCGATGCCGCTAAAAAGCGGGATACGGGCTGCCCCGCTCTGCAGGGTCTCGAAAAGAAATTTCCCATAACGCCGGTGATCTTCCGGGGGAATCCCGCAGACCTGAGCAAGCATCGTAAACGTGGCCGGATGAATGCGATCGAAGTCCTTGTGCGTGAGGGTGAAGGGGAGATTATTGTCGTTGCAAAAGATCGCGGTCTGATCGAGCACCGGCTGGGCCGAATCAACGATGACGCCATCATAGTCAAGAAGCAACAATCTGGTTTTTTTCATATCCCGCGATGGCTTCGATGCGGTTAGATCAAGCCTGCCATTGGTCGCTGATCTGAACGAGGGCGTCGGCTGCGACACACCCGGTCGGGGTCACCATTAGCGGATTGATATCCATTTCAACCAACTGATCGTTAAGCGCCTGCGCCATGTTTGCAATACAGACGAGCGTATCGAGGACGCTGTCGATATCCGCTGCCGCCTGGCCGCGAAAGCCGGTAAGCAATGTCATAATCTTGAGCGAGGAAAGCGCGGCGAGAAGATCCTCTTTGGCTGCTGGGAGCAAAACGGTACGGGCATCAGCCAGCAGTTCAACCAGTGTGCCGCCACCGGCGATCGTCATGACAAGACCAAATCCTGGATCATTTTTGATGCCTACCAGTAACTCGGCAACAACGTCAGTGACCATACGCTCTATCAGGAATTGATCGGGAGCTAAGGTGCCAAGCGCTTTTTCGCCGTTCTGCCGTACGGTGTCGACCGCTTCAGCTACGGCCTCGCTGGTCTGCAGGTTGAGGCGTACCACATCATGTTCGGTTTTGTGAGGCAGGGCCGCGTTGACCAGCTTAAGGGCGACCGGAAATCCGATCGCCTCTGCCGCAGCTGAGGCGTCGGCGGATAAGCAAAGGCGACCGTCCGGAGTCGCCACACCAAACTCCTTCAATAAGGATTTGCCTTGCCACTCGTCCAGCACCTTGAGTCCGTCAGGTGGTTTGCGGGTAACCATGGGACGAAAAAGCGTTTGCTCTTTTTGATAGCGGGCCTGTGCGCGACCGAAAACGACCGCGGACGCGATGGCCGCGCTTGCTTCACTGATCCCCTGCAGAGGCGTGATACCACCGGCAATCAAGGTGGACTGCGTTTGGTGATCCATATTGTCCGGCAGGCTCGCGCACACGCCCGCCGGAATGCCGGCTTTTTTTGTGGCGCGCATGAAGGCCCGGGCATCCGCCTGATAGTAGTGCCGATCGGATCCGATCTCGATCGGCGGATAGTCCTGCACGATCAGGGCGGCGTCGTATCCAGGCGACAAAGCGGCGTCGAATACTTTTTCAAGCGCCGCTTCCTGACCCCATAAGGGAGTCGTGTAATCCAGCGGATTGCCGACGGTCGCGATGTCCGGCAGCAGCGCTTTCAATTGATCGTGTGCCGTTACAGAAGGTTTGGGAAAGACCAGTCCCTCTGCATCTGCGCAGTCAGCGAGCATTGCCACATCACCTCCCGAACAGGTGAACGCAGCCAGTCGGCGCCCTCGCGGACCGCCGGAGATGGTCAAAAAATTCAGAGTTTCCAACAGCAGGCTCGGACTGGATACGCGGGCGACGCCGATTCGATCAAAAAGCGCTTGATAACATCGATCTTCGCCAGCGAGTGATCCGGTATGGGTAAGCGCGGTCTTGGCGGCCAGTTCGGATCGTCCCACCTTCAGGGCCACCACGGGGACCCCCCGTGCCAAGGCTCGCCCGACAGCATCGGCAAAACGGGGGATATCTCGAAGCGTTTCGATATATAGGCCAAAGCCATTGACCGTGGGATCATCAGCAAGATGCTCGAGGTAGTCCTCGACGCCAAGAATGGATTGGTTGCCTGCGCCAATAACGTATGAGAAGTACACCGACCGGCGATTGGTCAGCAGATAGCTGGACAGCATCCCGGACTGGGAAATGATGGCCGGTCCGCGTGTGACTGGTTTGCCCCCGTGACTGAACGGCCACAGATGCGCGCCGGTGACGTAGTTAAGTAGGCCAAACACGTTGGGTCCGGCCAATGCCATATCGCCGCAGGCCCTGATCAGATCCTGCTCCAGCGCGAGGCCTTCTGACCCCAGTTCGCCAAAGCCCGCCGAGTAGCAAACGATGCCGCCCGCGCCCTGTTCCCGAAGCGCATCAACGACGGGGGGTACGGCGAGCCTTGGGACAGCGAGAAAGACCGCATCCGGCGCGGCCGGCAGATCTGCGACAGAGGGGAAACATGGAAGATTGCCGAAGCGTTCCTCTTTTGGATTGACGCCCCAGATCTCCCCCGCGAAATGCCCCGCAGCACATTGCTGGGCCGCAAAAACAGCTGAGTCACCCCCGACAAACGCGATATGTCGAGGCGTTAGCAGCCGCTGAAGATTCTTTTTTTGTTCAGGATTCACGCGCCCAACGGCCGCAACAGCGAGCGACTGATGATGTGCCGCTGGATCTCGGAGGTGCCCTCCCAAATGCGCTCCAGTCGGGCATCGCGCCAGAGACGTTCAATGGGTAGATCCTCCATCAGGCCCATGCCCCCATGAATCTGAACGGCATTGTCGGCCAGGCGGTGGAGCATTTCGGAGGCAAACAATTTACACATGGCCGCATCGGTCGGCGTCATTTGCCCGGCGTCGGCTTTTTTTGCGGCGTGCATGACCATCAGGTCTGCCGCCTGCAGTTCAGTGGCCATATCGGCCAGCTTGAATGATGTGCCCTGAAATTTTCCGATTGTTTGTCCGAACTGTTTTCGGTTGGCGGCCCATTCAAGCGAAAGGTCGAGAAGGCGTTCGGCGCGGCCGCAACATCCGGCGCCTACCCAGACCCGACCCATCTTGATCCATTTATCAGCGAGCGTCAGGCCCTCTCCCTCGGCACCCAGCATCTGCCGTTGGCTCACTCGGCAATCATTGAACGAGAGAACAAAATTAAGGTAAGCCCGCTGACTGACGCACCGTGGGCCCCGGGTGATATCAAAGCCGGGATGGCCCTTATCCACAAGAAAGGCGCTTACCCGCTTGCGCGGACCACGATCCGTTTCATCGACGCCGGTGGCGGCAAAGACAATGGCAAAGTCCGGCTCGACGTGACCGCTTACGAAATGCTTGGATCCATTAATGATCCAGTCGTCACCTTCCCGCCGTGCCCGGGTCGCCATCGACATGATGTCTGAACCGGCTCCGGGCTCAGTGATGGCAAAGCACTCTACTTTTTCACCACGGACGCAAGGGTACAGGTACCGCTCTTTTTGGTCGTCATTACAGGCCATCAGCAACTCAGTGGGCCGCCAGGCAAAGCCATGTAGAGCATGCGAGACCTTTCCAAACTCGCGTTCCATGATGGCGAGACTGGTGTAATCCAGGCCGCCGCCCCCGATCGCTTCGGGGAGATTGGCTGCGTAAAAGCCCATCTCGAGGGCTTTTCGCTTGATCCGTTCGCCCTGCTCCAAACTGACCTCGCCCGCTCGCTCGACCTCCAGTTCCAGTGGGAGCAGTTCTTCTGCAACGAAACTTTTGACCGAATCGGTCAGCAGCTGCTGTTCGGTGGTTAATTCGATATCCATGACTCCCCCGCAGACTTTGATTTCCGTGGCGTTCGCCTGAGGCCAGCATGGTGCTGCGCGTACGGATAATTAATCGGCACAGATCATATTGCTTTGGATGCAAGATTGCCATAAGGTGCGCCGCTTGATGTGAATAAGACGCGTTTTAATAAAGCCGAGTGACCATGCAAGACCGATCCGAAGAACTGCTCGTCGAGCGCCGCGGAGGCGTTCTGGAAATTCATTTGAATCGCCCCAAAGTCAATGCCATTGACTTTGACCTCAGCCGGCGAATAAACGAGGCGGTAGTGACCTTACGTGATGATCCGACGCTGCGGGTGGGCTTGCTGAGCGCGACGTCGGACAAGATTTTTTCTGCCGGTTGGGATCTGAAAGCGGTCGATAGCGGAGAGCAGCAGCTGGATAACTGGTGGGAGGCGGATGCGGATCTGCCCGGTGGGTTTGCCGGGCTGACCGAGATGTGGAATCTCAATAAGCCCGTGGTTGCCGCGGTAAGTGGTCATGCCATCGGAGGCGGTTTCGAGTTAGCCATGTCTTGTGATCTCATCGTGGCGGCGGATCACGTCTTCTTCCAACTCCCCGAGATGCCGCTTGGCATTGTCCCCGATGCCGGCGCCATTCAAAGACTGCCTCGGCGCGTCCCTTATAACGTCGCCATGGAGATGCTCTTGCTCGGTCGTCGCATGGGCGCCGAAGAGGCGTGTCGGCATGGCTTGATCAACGCGGTGGTGCCCTCCGCCGAATTGTTGACCACCGCTCGTGAGTGGGCGCAACAGATCGCTGATTCCGCACCGCTGGCGGTCCAGACGATCAAAGAGGTTCTACGCGCCATTGAAGGGGACACCATCGAAGGGGCATTTAAGACCATGCGCACCGCGGATCTGCCGATCTATCGAAAGATGCTGCGTTCCGAGGACGCGAAAGAGGGGGTTCGGGCCTTTGTGGAAAAACGTAAACCGGTCTTCAAGGGCGAGTAGGCCCAAGGGATCAACCACTCAATATCTGGGGAGAATCAAGTCGTGTCGGAACAGAATGTGAAAACCATTGCGCTTGTGGGCGGTGGCGTTATCGGTGGCGGTTGGGCGACGCGTTGTCTGGCTAACGGTGTCGATGTTGTGGTCACCGATCCCCGAGCTGAATCTCGCGACTACGTTAAACAAATGATCGACGATGCCTGGCCGGTTCTTGAGGATGCCGGGCTGGTCAGTAAAACGCCCGGTCGACTGACATTCGTCGACAACATCGCAACGGCTGTGAGCGAGGCAGATTTTGTTCAGGAAAATGTGCCTGAACGTGAGGACGTGAAAATTGCCGTGCACAAAGAAATCAGTCAGCATGCCCAACGCGAGGTCGTTATCGCGTCCAGCTCCTCCGGACTGCTGCCCAGCCGTTTGCAGACGCAGTGTGAGCATCCCGAGCGGCTTCTCATTGGTCATCCGTTCGCCCCGGTCTATCTTTTGCCGCTGGTTGAGGTCGTGGGCAGTGAGCAGACGTCGATGGAGGCCATCCGTCAGGCCGGCGCTTTTTATCGCGCTGTGGGGATGCGCCCGTTGCATGTCCGGCGGGAGATTGAGGCCTATATTGCCGATCGTCTGCAGGAGTCTTTGTATCGCGAGGCGCTTCATCTCATTAATGATGGGATCGCGACTGTGTCGGAAATCGACGCCGCAGTGACCGGCGGCCCGGGTCTGAGATGGGCCTTCATGGGTACTTTCCTCGCCTGGCACCTGGGTGGTGGACCCGGCGGCATGCGGCACACCATTGAGCAGTTTGGGCCCGCACTGGAATTGCCTTGGTCGCACATGAAGGCCCCCGAGTTGACCGAGGAGTTGAAACGGCGCATTGTGGACGGCTGTGAAGAGGAGTCCGGGGTGCGGAAATTCAGCGAGATGGAAAAGCGTCGGGACCGATGCCTCGCGGAAATCCAGAAAGTCCTAAAGACACATTGGTATTCAGAAGAAGAGGATGGCTGGCCAAAAATGGCCTGAGGCTAAACCGCTCAAACAAGAACGGTCACTACAAATAACATTGTGAAACAGTGAAGGAGAGTTGAGGATGGCAATGAACACCAACGTGGTCGTGACCTGTGCGGTGACGGGTGCTGGCGATACGGTCGATAAACACCCGGCCATTCCGGTCACGCCGGAGCAGATTGCACAGTCGGCGATTGAGGCGGCAGATGCTGGTGCGGCTATTGTCCATCTGCATGTACGGGATCCGCAAACCGGCAAGGGCAGTCGCGATATCAACCTTTTTAAGGAAACCGTCGAGCTTGTGCGGGCCAGTGGTCGCAACGTGCTGATCAACCTGACGGCAGGTATGGGCGGTGATCTCATCGTGGATGACGAGAATCCGCACATTCCCGGTGAGGGAACGGATTTGATCGGGGCCAAAGAGCGCATGGCGCATGTGGAGCTGTTGCGACCGGATATCGCCACTCTAGATTGCGGCACGATTAACTTTGATAACTCCAACTATGTGTACGTGCAGACGCCTAATATGCTTCGCGAGATGGCGACCCGCTACGCGGAGATAGGCG
Organism: Gammaproteobacteria bacterium; assembly: GCA_010025385.1. GTDB lineage: Bacteria > Pseudomonadota > Gammaproteobacteria > Arenicellales > UBA868 > UBA868. Next base: position 8,372 of record RGTL01000033.1, read on the forward strand.
TCAAGCCGGAGATGGAGGTGTTTGATCTGGGGCATCTGCGTTTCGCCAACCAAATGGTGGCCGAGGGCCTCATCAAAGGGCCGGCTATGTATCAGGTGTGTCTGGGTATTCCCTGGGGCGCGGGGGCTGATCCGGCCACAATGAACGCGATGGTCAGTCAGTTACCGCAGGATGTATTTTGGTCGGGATTTGGCATCAGCCGTGCGCAAATGCCGATGGCGGCACAAGCGATGCTCTTGGGTGGAAACGTCCGGGTCGGACTGGAGGACAACCTCTATCTTGAAAAGGGCGTGCCGGCGAGTAACGCTCAACTGGTGGAGAAAGCCGTGCGCATCATCCGGGACCTCGGCGGGCGGATCTGTGACGCCGACGAGGCTCGAGAAAAACTGGGAATTCGCTAACCCGTAGCGGGCGCGGCGGCGCGGGAGCTGCAGGGCGGGAAAAAAACAATAACGGCGCAGCACGTCTGCGCCGTTATTTGTGGTCGCTCAGGCCTCAGCGAACTCAGGCATCACCTCGTTAATGAAGAGCTCCAGAGAACGTTTTTGTTCTTTAAGGCCCAAACCGAGGCTGGCGTAATAGGTAAACTGATCGACCCCGAGATCGTCATACAGGCGTAACTTGTTGATGACTTCTTCAGAGGTGCCGAACATCAGATTCTGATCAAGCATCTTGGGGTCGTATTCGTCACGGTTTTCAATGGTCGCAAGATCAATCATTGCGGGGAAGCCGTTGGTGACGCCTCCGGCATTCTTGAACAAATTCTCAAACTGCGCCAACTGTCGGCGCGCCGCTTCGATAGGAACCATCCAGTCTTTTTTGTCATCGTAGACACAGGTATGGCGCATGGCCGAAAAAACGGGTCGGGGTTTGCCGGGATTCTCATCCAAAGCGGTTTGCAGTCGTCCCAGATACGTTTCGACTTCGCTCATCGGTCGGGTGAGCGGCCAGGACATGATGTTGCAACCGTGCTTCACCGCGTAGTCGTAGGTGATTGGGGCGCGGGCCGCCACCCAGATGGGGGGATGGGGTTGCTGTAAGGGTTTGGGCACTGAGGTGGCTTCGGGAAAGCGCCAGTATTCGCCCTCGTGGGCGTAATCGCCCTGCCACAGGGCTTTAACGGCCGGCAGCATCTCCTGCATGTAACGCCAGGCGTCCGTTTGCTTCAGGCCGGCATGCATCCGGTCAAATTCGCGCTGGTATGCGCCCGAGCCGATTCCGAATTCAAGCCGTCCGTTGCTGTAGAGATCGAGCAGCGCCGCCTCTCCCGCCACGTTGATGGGATGCCAGTAGGGTGCGACCACCACCCCCGTTCCCAGACGAATGCGATCGGTATGAGCGGCCCACCACGTCAAAATCTGAAATGGATTGGGCGCAATGGTCATCTCAAGGGCGTGATGCTCTGCCGCCCACACAATATGAAAGCCGCCCTGATCAGCCATCTGCACCATCTCGAGCGTATGGCGTTCGACGTCGCGCATATCCGTGTGGGAGGTGATGCGTTCCATGTTGATGGCTAACTGAAATTTCATAGCGATGCGTCTTGGAGAGGGAATTCGGACCGGCAGTCTAGCACCCGACCGGTGAACCGTGAAAAGAACATAACCCTTAACATCCGGGCTTTTTCAGCCTAGGCGTCATTGCATTACGAAGGGGTCAGCAATCGGTTGGGCTGAGGTATTGAGCCAAACGGTTTTGGGTCGGGTGTAATCGTAAATGGCCTCCATGCCGGACTCCCGCCCGTAACCGCTGTCCTTAAAGCCGCCAAACGGGGCCACCGGCGAGACCGCGCGGTAGGTGTTCACCCAGACAATGCCCGCCCGGATGGCCTTGCTGACCCTGAGTGCGCGACCCACATCCCGCGTGAAGATACCGCTGGCGAGGCCGAAGTTGGTGTCGTTTGCGATTCGCAGGGCCTCTTGTTCGCTTCGAAAGGTCAGTGCGCTGACCACCGGACCGAAGAGCTCATTTCGCACTACGCCGATATCCTGACTGGGGCAATCCACAATCGTAGGTTCCATATACCAACCGGCATCGAGCCCTTTTGGTGTGTTTCCGCCATGCAGAATATTTGCGCCATGGGCCGTGGCATCGGCCAAGGTCGTTTTTATGTTGTGGAGTTGGGCCTCAGTGGCAAGTGGCCCCATCTGGCTTGCGTCGTCCAGAGGATCGCCGATCCTGATCTGACGGGCTTTTTCTGTGACCCGCGCAAGCACGTCTTCTTTAACGGATTCATGCAGCAGCAGTCGCGAGCCGGCCACGCAGCTTTGGCCACTGGCGCTGAAAATGCTGAGCAGGATGCCATTCACCGCGCTTTCGATGTCCGCATCTTCAAAGACCATCACCGGCGATTTGCCGCCGAGTTCAAGCGAGACCTGAGCAAAATTTTCCGCCGAGTTCCGGATGACGTGGCGGGCGGTGTGGGGTCCGCCCGTGAAGCTAATCCGGTCTACGAGGGGATGACTTGTGAGCGCCCGGCCGCACGGCTCGCCGTGCCCTGTGACGACGTTAAATACGCCAGGAGGGAAACCGGCTTCCTCAAACACTTTGGCAAATTCAAGCATGGGTGCTGAGGCGTGCTCGGAGGCTTTCAGCACTACGGTATTGCCCGCGGCCAGCGCCGGCCCGATTTTTACCGCCACCAGGAAGAGTTGAGAGTTCCAGGGCACGACGGCTGCCACCACGCCCAGCGGTTCGCGCAGGGTCATGGTCATCATGTCCGGTTTATCGATCGGCAGGGTCTCGCCGCTGACTTTATCGGCCAGTCCCGCGTAGTAGTGAAAGAAGTCAGATATGTAGTTGGCCTGCCAGCGGGTTTCCTTGAATAGTTTTCCGGTATCCACGGTTTCACATCGACCGAGAGCCTCAGAATGTTGAGCGAGGATATCCGCCAGGCGTCTTAACATCTTCCCACGGGCCGTGGCCGTGAGTGTGGCCCAAGGACCCTCTTTGAAGGCGCGGTGGGCGGCTTCAACCGCGCGGTTGACATCGGCCTCGGAGGCTTCAGGCACTTCGGCCCAGGCCTGTCCGGTGGCGGGATTGGTGCTGGTGAATGTGGCGCCGTCCTGGGCATCCGTCCATTCACCATTGATGTACATCTGATAGCGTTTAAGCGTCGACATAAAAAGATTCTCCTGTGAACTAATCCTGCGGGTGATAGGCGATGCACTCGATTTCTACCCGGATATCAACCAGAAAATCACTGACCAGGGCAGACCGCGCAGGCGGGCCATCGGGGAAGAATTCGGCATAGACCGAATCGAAGCCCGGAAAATCGTCCCGTGACTTGAGCCAGATCATGGACTTCACCACGGCGGATAACGGACACCCCGCTTCCGAGAGCGTCTCGCGAATGCGCTCGAGGCAAGCTCGGGTCTGATCTTCGATGGTGCCGTGGGTCATCACGACGCCGTTATCCATGGGAACCTGACCGGTCAGGAAGATGAAGTCACCCGCCCGAACGGCTCGCGACAGCGACAGCTGTCGACCATTGATAACGAGCGGTTTGCCGATGACTTCTTTGCGAGGGCGGCCCATGGTGATACCCAGAAAAAATGGAAAGTTAAAGTACCATAGTTAATCTAACGGCGTATGCGTCTGTCCAGGTTTTCAGACGGAGGAGATTTTAGGTTGGATCACGACATCACACCGGAGGGTACGGCCTATGACGTCTCCGGACCTGGCTCGAC
>RGTL01000321.1 GCA_010025385.1 Gammaproteobacteria bacterium
CGGAAGCAGGACTTAGTGAGTCTGACGTACAGAATCTGCTGGCAGAACTTGAGCAGATTTCCTTATTGCTTGATACCTAGCACTCAACGGATTATTCGGGGCGTAGCGCAGCCTGGTAGCGCACCGCAATGGGGTTGCGGTGGTCGGAGGTTCAAATCCTCTCGCCCCGACCAATCACGACGTGGCCGTCGGTTTTTTCAAATACTATCCACTGCCGTGAAGGGCGCATGCGTCCAACGGGGTACGCGGGCCGGCGTTGACCGCACGTGTCTTCAGCGATGAGTCGCCTGGACAGTATGATCCGTCGCCTTGAGGCCCAGCGCGCCTGTATTGAATGGGCGCTTCGCTCGGTTGAGGGGCTGGACGGCGTGATCCTTGAGTTAGGGCTCGGTAACGGCCGGACCTTTGACCATCTGCGAGAACATGCCGCTCAGCGCGAGATCTACGTGTTTGAGCGAGCGCCTGCGGCGCACCCAGACTGTACGCCGTCGGTCCCCTACCTGATTGAGGGAGACTTCCGAGAAAGCCTTCAAAACCAGCGCCCAATCCTTACCCAACAGGCAGTGCTGGCCCATTGCGATATTGGCAGCGGGCACTCGGATCGGGATCGCCAGCTGGCTATCGATATAGGTCCGATACTGAATGATCTGCTTCGTCCGGGCGCCATAGTGCTCTCGGACCAGGAGTTTGCGGTGCCTGAATGGCAAATGCTACCAGGTCCGGCTAATGTCCCTAAAGGACGCTACTTTGTTTATCAAAAGAAGAATCAGTCATGAGCGACGGCGGCCACCCCAGAACAAACAGCGGCATGTTTGACACGGCCCGGGATATGAAATTTCATCTCGAGCTCACCGATAAGTGCAATGCGGCCTGTCCCATGTGTGGGCGAACCCAGCAGATGAATCGCTGTCTGCCCGATATGGAGAAGGTTCGAAATATCGATCTCGATCTTGCGACGATCCGCCGTAATTTCCCCGCCGACCTGTGCAGTCGTATCTCGGAGATTGACCTATGCGGGGGACTGGGGGACCCGGCTGCCTCGCGTGATTGTTTTGAGGTGTGCGAATACTTTATGGGCTTCGGGATTCGACTCATCCTCTCCTCAAACGCCGGACTACGAAGTGCCGATTGGTGGCGTCGGCTAGGCGAGCTCTTCGCTTCCAATGATTCGCTGGTGGAGTTTCATATTGATGGTCTTTCGGATACGAACCATCTCTATCGCGTGAACACAAGGTTCGCAAAGATCATGGAAAACGCGAAAGCCTATCTCGGGACCGGCGCGCGTGCCGAATGGCATTTCATACCGTTTGAGCACAATCAGCATCAGATTGCAGAGGCGCTTGCGCTCAGCCGCGACATGGGGTTTAAAGCCTTTAAGGTAATTGACACGATCCGGTTTGGAAAAGACGAAGCCTTCGCCTATCAAATGCCCGATGGTGAATCGCGAGCGCTCCGGCCGGCCGATCCGGCGGTAGTGGATCGGCAACTGGGTCGAGATCCAAAAACCGCCCCAGAAGACCGCGCGGAATCGCGAGGGGATTCCACAAAAATCCAGTGCAAGTCGGTCGAGGAGAACCGCCCCTACATCGTGGCGAGCGGGGCGGTTTCCGCTTGCTGCTGGGTAGAGGGATCAGCAGACGAGAAGAATATGTACGCCCAAGCAGGGCGCCCGCATGTCGAGCACAATATCAACAAGCGTCTGCTCAGCGATATCCTGATGGAAGAACCCTACCGCACGATCTATGCAAAAGCCTGGGATGCAAAGGCAAACCCGGTGTGTATTCGAAAATGCTCAAAGATGCGGCGCAGCCGCCGGGAGACGTTCTAAGTCGTGTCCCGGCTTCTCCTGACGTTTTGCGCGATGCTTGCCGCCCACGGGCTCGCGGCGGG
>RGTL01000322.1 GCA_010025385.1 Gammaproteobacteria bacterium
TTCGGCAGCCAACTGGTTGCAGGCCCCGCTGATGGTGTATCCCTCGATATAGAGAAGGCGCCGTATCGTTCGGATGAGTTCAACCTCGTGCCTTTGATAATAACGGCGGTTGCCCCGACGTTTGACCGGCTGGAGCTGTGGGAACTCCTGCTCCCAGTATCGCAGCACGTGCGGCTTGACCGCGCAAAGTTGTCCGACCTCGCCGATGGTGAAATATCGTTTGCCGGGAATCGGTGGCAGATCCTCGGCACCCGGATCGAGCATGGTCATGTTCGCGCCTCGGGGGCGTCAACCACACTGGCAATCATTTGGGTGTTGGCGCCCACGTCCTCTTTCACCCGCTGACTGGCGCGGAAGGTCACTACTCGACGTGCGCTAACGGGAACGGTTTCCCCGGTTTTTGGATTGCGGCCAGGGCGGCTGTTTTTCTCGCGGATGGTGAAGCCGCCAAATCCGGACAGCTTGACGCTCTCGCCGCCTTCTAAGGCCTCGCGGATTTTCTCGAAGAAAAGCTCCACGAATTCCTTCGCCTCGCGCTTGTTAAGGCCAAGTTCGTCGAAAAGGGTATTAGCAAGGTCTGCTTTGGTAATGGTGATGCTCATAAGAAAAAACGTTGACCCGCCTAAGACCTCACTCACTCGTGTCGATGAACCAATTTATGTCGAGGTCAGGTGTAAGTCAAATCGCGACTCAAATCGCAACTCGAATCGCAACGTCGTCAGGACTTGCCTTAGCGTGTCAGGCGATAAAATTACCGGCCGCGAAGCGTACCTGCTAGTTCTGAGCCGACGGCGTCCACAACATGCTTCGCCACCGCATCAACCTCTCCGTCGGTTAGATTGCGATATTCGGACTGCAAGGTCAAGCGAAAAGTCATAGATTTTCTGGTTGACTTCGCATCATTTTCTTTATAGGAATCAATAACCTCTGCGTTTTGCAGCAGATCCCCCGCACCCTGACGAATACAGTCCATTACGCGCGCGGCGTCGATCGCTTCGTCGAATTCAAAAGACAAATCCCGCGACACCTGAGGGAAACGCGATACCGGAAGATGCTGCGGTACTCGACGGCGACTCACCGACTCCCAATCGAGTTCAAAAGCGAATACCGGTCGATCGATGTCGACCACCTGCAGCATCTCTCTGCTGACTCGTCCGACGAAACCTTTCGACGCGCCATCCACAAAAATCTCAGCGCATTGCCCGGCTTGATAACTCGGGTGGACCGTCGCCGCAAACTGCGTACGGCCGCTGGCCCCTGCGAGATCTATCAATGATTCGACATCACCTTTAATGTCAAAAAAGTCCACATCCCGCCCTTTTTGATCCCAGCGGGTTCCGGTGGCCGACCCGGTCACGACGCCACCGATCGATAGCGACTCGAGCGGCTTTCTGACGGTGCCCCAAAAAACGTGTCCGGACTCGAAAAGCCGCACATCGCGGACTTCTACATCCGCCTCTGGAGCCAGTCGCTCTCCAGCCAACACCCGCGGTCGATTTGCAGGAAAGGTGTCGTAGCCGCTCAAACGAGCGACCTCTTCAACCAGATCATGCTCGGCAACGAGATCAAATCGATGGGTGGGAGGCTTGACCTTCCACCCCGATGTCGAGGGCGTAAACGCGTAGCCCGCCTGAGCGAAGACGCCGTCGACTTTCTGTTTCGGTAGCGCCGTCCCAAGCATCCGGGTGAGTCGGTCGCGCCGAAGCGTAATCGCCCCGCGCTTTGGCAGATGGGCCTTTTCAGTGGCATCGATGACCGGGCCTGCGGTACCGCCACACAGTTCCAGGACAAGTTGTGTGGCTCGGGCCATTGCCTTTAAGGGTAAATTGAAATCCACGCCACGCTCGAATCGGTGGGAGGCATCCGTATTGAGGCTAAAGGCCCGCGCCG
>RGTL01000323.1 GCA_010025385.1 Gammaproteobacteria bacterium
TTACGGCCGATGCGGTCGTGATCGGTGCCGGCATAATCGGTACAGCGATCGCCTATGAGTTGGCGAAAACCGGACGGAAAACCTGGTGCCTTGATCGACTGCCTGCTGCAGGTTACGGCTCAACGTCAAGTTCCTGTGCCATCATCCGCGTGCATTATTCAACCGTGCCCGGAACCGCGTTTGCCTACGACGGCTATTTTGACTGGCTGAATTGGCGGGAGTATCTCGATCTGGAGTCCGCCGAACCTCTTGCGCGCTTCATTAAGACCGGTTGTTTGGTCATGAAGACGCACAGTAACGGCTACCTTCAAAAGATTGTCGAGAACGTTGCGACGCTTCAGATTCCATTTGAGGAATGGGATCGCGCGAGGATTCTCGAGCGCCTGCCAAATTACGATCTCAACTGCTTTGCACCGGCGAAACGGGTAGAGGACCCCATGTTTGGTCAAGCGACCGGCGGAGAGATTGGCGGCGCCGTGTTTTTTCCAACGGCAGGATTTGTGAATGATCCGCAGTTGGCGACCCAAAATATCGCCAGGGCTGCTGAGCGCATCGGTTGCCGTATGGAATATAACGGTGAAGTGGTTTCGATTGATCGGGATGGCAATCGAGTGGCGGGGGTTACGCTTGCAGACGGAAGAGTAATCGCGGCCCCGATTGTGGTTAATGTGGGCGGCCCGCATTCGTCGATACTCAATGCGCTTGCGGGCGTGACGGACGATATGAATATTTCGACGCGCGCGCTGCGGCAGGAAGTCGCGCACGTGCCGGCGCCGGCAGGAATTGATTTTGAATCGACAGGACTCGTAGTCTCCGATAGCGATATTGGTGTTTACTGTCGACCGGAGCAGGGGAATTTTGTGCTGGCGGGTAGTGAGGACCCACCGTGTGATGTCCATCAATGGGTCGACGATCCGGATAATTTCTCGCGCGATTTTTCCGAGCAGGCCACTACCCAGGCTCTGCGGCTCGCTCAGCGGATGACAGGCCTCACCATCCCGTCGCGCATCGGAGGCGTTGTGGATCTCTATGACGTGAGCGATGACTGGTTACCGATTTATGACCGGTCGGCACTAGCCGGCTTTTATATGGCCTGCGGATCGAGCGGGAATCAGTTTAAGAATGCGCCTGCGGCGGGACGGCTGATGGCGGGACTTATTGATTATTGTGAGTCAGGAGCGGACCATGATTCAGAACCGTTTCAGTTTTCTCTGAAACATACGAACTATGTCCTGGACACGGCAGAGATGTCGCGCCGTCGGACGGTTAATGCAAACAGCAGTTTCTCTGTGCTGGGCTAAAGGATCTCAGCACCGAACTGTTCGGCGGTCTCCAGAAGCAGCTCCCAGACCGAGACGGCAAATCCTCTAGGAATGAAAAGGTCGTAACCGTCAGTGTTTCGATAGAGGGTCACACCGACGTGATGGATGCCGCTCGACGCCACCTCGCCGGTTTTGAATCCAGCATCCCGAAGATCCAGAGGCAGCAGTCGGCTGAGACATTCGGCGGCATCGGCCCCGGAGATCCGAACATGGGTTCGGGAGTGAGACAAATCCAAAACGACGCCAAGGTCAGGGGTCAGTAAAGGGGCGCTCCCCTTCAGAATCCACCACTTTAAAGGCTCGATACGCAGGGCGATTCCTGCGGTGCCCTCGGCCGTCTGACCCGGTCCAGGTGCAGCCGCCGCGTCGATATGGGTCTTGATCTCGTCGCCAACCGACGCCAAGGATTCAGGCCAGGCGGCGATCTGCCAGAGTTCGAGTCCTGCTATTTCACGCAGGCAGACGCCAGGCTCCCCGGGTTTGCCAAGCAGTCCCGCTGAGGTTCGACCGGCCAGGGCGGATACTCGATTAGCCATAC
>RGTL01000324.1 GCA_010025385.1 Gammaproteobacteria bacterium
GTCGGGGAGCCGAATTGATCGTTGACGACCTTTAATGACTTGCCCTCGGACGCCACCCTAAGCATGGTCTTCAAAAAGTTATGTCCCACGTGCGAATAAAGCCACGCGGTGCGCAAAATGACGTGTCGATCAATGGCTGCCTGCACGGCTCGCTCGCCCGCCAGCTTGGTTTTGCCGTAAACACTCTGAGGGTTTACAGGAGCATCTTCAGAGTAAGGCACCGTTGCCTGACCATCGAAAACATAGTCCGTGGACACATGCATAAAGGGCAAAGCGCTGAGCGAACAGACCCGTGCCATCTCGCCCGGCGCGTGTGCATTAATAAGAGCGGCCAGCTCCGGCTCCGATTCAGCGCGATCCACCGCCGTGTAAGCCGCTGCGTTGATCACCAGTTCAGGGGATGCATCAGCAATTAGCCCCTCAATTGAGGAGACATCCGAAAGATCGATCTCGGGCCGATCCAGAAAAATGGGCTCATCGCGCTGACTCAAAAGCTCGTCCAGCGCGGAGCCCAGCTGACCCACCCTTCCAAAAATAAGGATGCGCATCGCTTAATGAGGAGCCAAGAGCGGCGGAAGATCCTTAAGCCGAGGCGCCGCCTCATCTTTAGGCGACAAGAGCGGATCCTGTATGGGCCACTCAATGCCAATATCCGGATCATTCCAGAGTACGCCCGCATCCTCTTTGGGCTCGTAGAGCGCGGTGCACTTATAGGACATCTCTGCCACATCGCTCAGCACACAAAAGCCATGAGCAAAACCGGGCGGCACGTACAACTGCTTTTTATTCTCGGCCGAGAGCTCTATTCCAAACCACTGGCCAAAATGCGCCGACTCACGACGAATATCCACGGCCACATCAAAAATGGTTCCCACAAGCGCGCGAACCAGCTTACCCTGCCAGCTCGGATGCTGATAATGAAGGCCACGCAGCACGCCTCGCGTAGAGCGTGAGTGATTATCCTGAACGAAGTGCGTAGGCAGGCCCGCTTCGGCGAAATCCCGGGCGTTAAAACTTTCCATGAAAAAGCCACGAGCGTCATCAAATACGCGCGATTCGACGATCACGACGCCAGGCAGGCTCGTGTCACTAACATTGATCAAGAGAGCGTCCGGGATAAAGTGCGCAAATGAATCGGAGAAGGATACCCGAAAGCGCTGTGACCTGAAAGATAAAAGCCTGGCGCCCCTTTTATTTGAGGGCCGTTACGCTCGACAAGCGCGGAGGCTTTTCGAAGCTATTTCAGAGCTATGACGTGGTAAAGAAACTCTTCAGTCGATCTGCCCAGGAACTCTCCCGCGGCGAATGGGCATCGCCACCGGCTTTTAGAAGCTGCTCGAACTCCTTAAGGGCGTCTTTTTGCTTGCGACTCAGGTTGACCGGCGTTTCAATCTTGACTTTGCAGTATAAATCGCCGATTGAACCCGAGCGCACATTGCGAACGCCTTTGCCGCGCAATCGAAACACGCGCTCGGACTGACTCTCGGCCGGAATTTTCAATTGCGCGCGACCGCTCAGAGTCGGGATTTCGATTTCTCCCCCAAGCGCCGCCATCGCAAAGCTGACGGGCATTTCACAATAGAGGTTGTCGCCGTCGCGAGAAAAGATCGGATGCTGCTTGATCCGCATCTGCACGTATAGATCGCCATTCGCCCCGGCAGCACTGCCCTGCCCCTCTCCCGAGAGACGAATCTGGTCGCCGTCATCAACACCCGCAGGTACTTTGACCTGCAGCGTTTTGGTTTTCTGTACCGTCCCAGCCCCATGACAATCACCACAAGGCGAGCTGACGATGGTCCCTTTTCCGCGACAGTCCGGGCAGGACTGCTGAATCGAGAAGAAGCCCTGCTGCATACGCAC
>RGTL01000325.1 GCA_010025385.1 Gammaproteobacteria bacterium
GAGCCGACATCGAGGTGCCAAACCTCCCCGTCGATGTGAACTCTTGGGGGAGATCAGCCTGTTATCCCCGGCGTACCTTTTATCCTTTGAGCGACGGCCCTTCCATTCGGAACCGCCGGATCACTAAGCCCTGCTTTCGCATCTGCTCGACCTGTATGTCTCGCAGTTAAGCGTCCTTGTGCCTTTACACTCTTCGCATGATTACCGACCATGCTGAGGACACCTTTGGGAGCCTCCGTTACTCTTTAGGAGGCGACCGCCCCAGTCAAACTACCCACCTGACACTGTTCCCCGACCGGATAACGGCCGAAGGTTAGGCTTCAACCAAGAAGAGGGCGGTATTTCAAGGGTGACTCCACACTGGCTGGCGCCAGCGCTTCGCAGTCTCCCGCCTATCCTACACACTCCTTGGACGAAGTCAATGTCAAGCTGCAGTAAAGGTGCACGGGGTCTTTTCGTCCCGCTGCGGGTAGCCGGCGTCTTCACCGGCACCACAATTTCACCGAGCCCATGGTTGAGACAGTTCTCAAGTCGTTACACCATTCGTGCAGGTCGGAACTTACCCGACAAGGAATTTCGCTACCTTAGGACCGTTATAGTTACGGCCGCCGTTTACTGGGGCTTCAGTCGGGAGCTTCGTCCGAAGACTAACAACCTTCCTTAACCTTCCAGCACCGGGCAGGTGTCACTCCCTATACTTCATCTTACGATTTGGCAGAGAGCTGTGTTTTTGCTAAACAGTCGCTTGAGACTTTTCACTGCGGCCTCCGGTCGCTTTTAGATGATCGGAGGCGCCCCTTCTCCCGAAGTTACGGGGCGATTTTGCCTAGTTCCTTAACCATGGATCACTCGAGCGCCTTAGGATACTCTCCTCGACTACCTGTGTCGGTTTACGGTACGGGCTCCCTCGGCAACATACGACGCTTTTCTCGGCAGCATACTTGGGGCCTCTATGGGTTCGTCTGACGATTCCCCCTACTGTCGTGTTTCAGCTTATATGAGTAGCGGATTTGCCTACCACTCAGCCTAAGCACTTCAACGCACATCCGTCTGTGCGCGGGCCTTACGTTCCTGCGTCACGCCTCATGTTAACGCCTTTGGGAGGTACGGGAATGTTGACCCGTTTTCCATCGCCTACGCCTTTCGGCCTCGGCTTAGGTCCCGACTAACCCTGATCCGATTAACGTTGATCAGGAACCCTTAGTCTTACGGCGGACAGGTTTCTCACCTGTCTTATCGTTACTCATACCTACATTTGCTTTTCCAGAAACTCCACCAGTCCTCACGGACCAGCTTCGGCGTCGCTGGAATGCTCCCCTACCGCTAGATGAAATCTAACCCGAAGCTTCGGTGCCACATTTGATGCCCGAAAATTTTCGATGCCCGACCGCTCGACCAGTGAGCTGTTACGCACTCTTTAAATGAATGGCTGCTTCTAAGCCAACATCCTGGTTGTCTAAGCAGTCAGACCCCCTTTGGTCAACTTAACGTGGACTTAGGGACCTTAGCTGTCGATCTGGGTTGTTTCCCTCTCGGACACGGATCTTATCACCCGCGCCCTCACTGCTACGCATCATACTACTGGCATTCGGAGTTTGACAGGGTTTGGTACCCGGTGAAGGGCCCTAGCCCAACCAGTGCTCTACCTCCAGTAGACTAACGTAACGCTGTACCTAAATACATTTCGGGGAGTACGAGCTATCTCTGAGTTTGATAGGCCTTTCACCCCTACCCTCAGGTCATCCGAGCCTTTTTCAACAGACACCGGTTCGGTCCTCCACGTGGTCTTACCCACGCTTCAACCTGCCCAAGGGTAGCTCACTCAGTTTCGCGTCTACCCCCACTGACTGAACGCCCTGT
>RGTL01000326.1 GCA_010025385.1 Gammaproteobacteria bacterium
TCAGCACGTTCTGAAGCCACACGACGTACTGCTCAATAGGATGCTTATCGAGGCCCAGTTTTGCCCGCAGCGCCGCCGTGCTCTCGGGCGTTGCCATTTGGCCCAGGATAATTTGCGCGACGTCGCCCGGCAGCAGATTCGTGCCGATAAAAATAAGTATTGAAACCACCCAAAGGGTTACGAGACTTATTCCAAAACGAGCGAGTAGTGCGCGCCAGACCATATGAGTTAATTAAATCTTTTTGCCGCTTAAAAGGAAAGGGTTCGCACGTCGCCGTGCGAACCCTTCCAGAGTACCACTAAACGACAGGGATCAGGCTTCTTTCCAGATGTGCTCTGCCCAGCCGTTGCCGCCGAACTGACCCAGCGGCACGTTCGCGAACCCATGAACCTTCGGATTGTGTGCATCCATGATGTTCGTGTGAGCCGGGATGATGATCCCGCTCTTGGTAGATACCAGCTTCTGCATTTCGCAATGCATTTCGTGACGCTTGGCTGCATCGGTCTCGGCCAGCGAGTCTTTCAGCAGTTGACCCATGCGGTCATCATTCCAGAAGGTGTCGTTCCAGTTACCGTTCGGCCCAAACTGGATCGCCATCATGGAGTTAGCCGTCGGTCGCATGTTCCAGGTCACCACGTTCAGCGGCTCTTTCATCCACACCGCGCCCCAGTAACCGTCGGTCGGCACTTTCTTGAGCTTGAGGTTAAAGCCAATCTTCTTCAGGTTGGCCTGCATGAGGAGGCACGCATCTTCAATGAATCCGATAACCGGCGCCACGTACAGCTCCGCCTCGTTGATACCGGACTTGTTGAGGTGGTATTTCGCCTTATCGGGATCAAACGGAATCTGCGGCAGCTCGCTGCAGTGATCCGCCCCGTAGGAGATATTGATCGGGTGATCATTACCCACGGTGCCCTGACCGCGCAGGAACTTGCGTACAATGCGCTCACGATCTTGGATGTATCGCAGGCCTTGCACGAAATCATCATTTGAACCCGGCGCGGTGTTCTTGAGGCAGCAGATACCGCCATACAGGCCTGACGGAATCGACAGCACTTTGTTGCCTGACTGCTCAACTTTATCGATGTCACGCGCCTGGATGATCGCCACCATGTCGACGCTGCCCGCAAGCAGTGCGTTCAGTCGTGCGTTCGGGTCGGTGATCGCCGTAATCTCGATCGAGTCGAGCCACTGGCCGGTGTCGCGCCAGTAGTTGTTGTTTCGTGAGTGAACGGATTTCACACCGGCCTGGAAGGATTCCACTTTGTAGGGGCCGGTGCCGCCGGCCCACCAGTCCATACCGTTCGCCTTCACGATCTTGGCTTGCGGCTGGGTCAACTTGATGGGCATATCGGAGTCAGGTGACGACAGGGTCAACTTGACCGTGTACTTATCAACCGCTTTCCACTCGATGACCTGGGCGAAGAAGGCCTTGATCGATGAAGGAGACCCATCAGCGATGTGGCGATTCATACTCCAGACGACGTCTTTCGCGGTCAGCTCGCCACCTTTTGAAGGTGTACTCGGTGGCATTTGAATTGACCGACCACTCTTCAGCCAGTTCCGGATGCAGGCTCATGTCGTTCCAGACCTGAATCAGACCGTTGTAGCTGGTGTTGGCGCGCGTGTAGTCGATAGTCGACGTGCCCAGGATCGGATCCAGCGTATCGTCAGGACCGTGCAGGTTCGACGCGAAGATGACGGAGCCGCCACGTTGCGGCGTTGCGGCCAGCGCGCTGGCAGAGGTCATCAGACCGCCCGCCGCAGTCGCCGTTACGCCAAGGGCGCCCATCGCCGCCATGAATTCACGACGGTTCATGCGTCCGTCGCGATACATCTGCTGGAACGTCTTGATCTCT
>RGTL01000327.1 GCA_010025385.1 Gammaproteobacteria bacterium
GTAATTTATTGGACGAATTGCATGGCAGGGCAGTTTAGAGCGTTGACGCCGATAAATTCATCGTATATCACCGGCGCATAGCCCAGAGGGCCCGGTGGCAGAGTGGTTATGCAGCGGTTTGCAAAACCGTGTACATCGGTTCAATTCCGGTCCGGGCCTCCATCTCATGAAATCGCTGTTTTGCGTTTCTGTGCGCCGATGGGCCGCTTGGTTTGTGTTGGCGTGCCGCGGCGGTTCTGTGCTAGGGGTTACGCCAGCCGTCACAATTGTGCTGGGTTGTTGTGCGCCCATTTATCGTCGATGGAGACGAGATGTCACGCCTTGCTGCGAACTGTCTTTTGTGCTGTGCCGCTCTGGTTTGGGGCATGGCGTTCATTGCGCAGAAAACCGGTATGGAAACCATCGGCCCGATGGGATTTACCTTCAGTCGATATCTGATGGGCGCCCTGTTTATTTTGCCTCTGGCATTGTTTGAATCACGCAGGACAAGCTTTCGTCGCCATATCGCGGACAGGCCAAGGCTTGGCGTCGGCGCGGTCGCTCCAGAATCGTTCATGGGGCACTTCACTGTCTTTGTGTTGGCCATCTTCGTCGGGTGGCAAGTCATCTGGAATGTCACGCCTGCCCTACATACGCCGCTCATGAGTGTGACCAATGCGATCAGCGGCATCATCGTGATCGGCGCGCTCGTTCAGATGGACTCAACCTCTTCGATGGTCCTCATACTCGCCGCGGTGGCACTCTTCGTTGCCAGCATTAATATCTTTGGAGGATTCTGGGTGACCCAACGAATGCTCCGTATGTTCAGGAAGGATCTGTGATGAGTTTCCAAATGGTGTCGGCGGCGTATATCGCTGCGTCAATCCTTTTTATCCTCAGCCTGGGCGGACTCAGCAATCAAGAGAGCGCCCAGCGGGGCAATCTCTTCGGCATCGCCGGAATGGTCCTTGCGATAGGCGCAACGCTGATGGCGTATACGCCCGCTAGCCTCGGGATGGTGCTTGCGGTGATGGCGGTAGGTGGCGCTACAGGTAGTGCGCTTGCGAGCCGAGTTGAAATGACCGCGATGCCTCAACTGGTTGCGATTCTGCACAGTTTCGTCGGTTTAGCGGCCGTCCTGGTCGGCTTTGGATCCTACCTAGAGACCAGTTCGCAGTTGTCGGGCGCCGAGAAAGTAGTCCACGAAATTGAAATTTACCTTGGCGTTCTGATTGGGGCGGTTACGTTTACGGGGTCCGTTGCGGCCTTCGGAAAGCTTCAGGAGTTGCTCAGCAGCAAACCCCTGATGCTGCCCGGGCGTCATCTGATCAACCTCGCGATCGGCCTCGTTTGCATCTGGCTGGGTATTGAGTTTGTTTCAGCACCAACCCTTCAGGATGGCATGACCCCGCTATTGATCATGACCGCACTGGCTCTTATCTTCGGACTGCATATGGTGCTCGCGATAGGTGGAGCAGACATGCCGGTCGTGATATCCATGCTGAATTCCTATTCCGGCTGGGCCGCGGCCGCGACCGGGTTTATGCTAGCGAACGATCTCCTGATCGTCACAGGGGCGCTGGTTGGCTCCAGTGGTGCCATCCTCAGTTACATCATGTGCCGTGCGATGAATCGGCGGTTCCTCTCGGTGATTCTGGGTGGTTTTGGAACCGGCGGCGGCTCTTCATCGATGCCCACTATCGAGGGCGAAGCGGTTCCCGTAACGGCCGAGGAGACCGCGCAGCTTTTGGCCGACGCGAAACAGGTAGTAATCGTGCCGGGCTACGGAATGGCGGTCGCGCACGCGCAGCATCCCGTCTCTGAACTCGTAAAGAAACTCAAAAGCCTCGGTGTCGAGGCCCGCTTTGCTATTCATCCGGT
>RGTL01000328.1 GCA_010025385.1 Gammaproteobacteria bacterium
GGACTCGGTCGTAAGATCGACGACATGCTGGAGCAACAGGTGAAGTTGACGCAGCTGCGCAGCTTCCTGAAGCAGGTCTACAGCCACACCAGCGATTCCCGCCGCAGTGCAGACATCGCGTCTTTGAGCGATGACGAGCTGATCGCGCTCGCTGAGAACCTGCGTGCTGGCGTGCCAATGGCAACCCCGGTCTTTGACGGCGCTCGGGAGGAGTCCATCAAGGAGCTGCTGCGGATGGCGGAGCTACCCGACAGTGGCCAGTTGACGCTGTTCGACGGCCGAACAGGAGACGAGTTCGATCGTCCGGTGACGGTGGGCTACATGTATATGCTCAAACTCAACCACCTGGTCGATGACAAGATGCACGCGCGATCAACCGGCTCTTACAGCCTCGTTACCCAGCAGCCGCTGGGTGGTAAGGCCCAGTTCGGTGGCCAGCGCTTCGGTGAGATGGAGGTCTGGGCGCTGGAAGCCTACGGTGCCGCCTACACACTGCAGGAGATGCTGACGGTCAAGTCCGACGACGTGGCGGGCCGAACCAAGATGTACAAGAACATCGTCGATGGGGATCATCAGATGGAGCCGGGTATGCCCGAGTCCTTCAACGTGTTGATCAAAGAAATCCGCTCGCTCGGTATCGATATCGATCTCGAGTCTGAGTCATCCGGCTTCTGAGGGGAGATAAGAAATGATCCGGTCGTGGTCATTTGGCGAGGTGAAAAAGCCCGAGACCATCAACTATCGTACCTTTAAGCCGGAGCGCGACGGGCTGTTTTGCGCAAAGATTTTTGGTCCGGTGAAAGACTATGAGTGCTTGTGCGGTAAGTACAAGCGCCTCAAGCATCGCGGTGTCATCTGCGAGAAGTGTGGTGTCGAGGTGGCGTTGGCCAAAGTGCGCCGCGAGAGAATGGGTCATATTGAGTTAGCTAGCCCAGTGGCGCACATCTGGTTCCTGAAGTCACTGCCGTCGCGGATTGGTTTGTTGTTGGATATGACGCTCCGGGACATAGAGCGCATTTTGTACTTTGAGGCCTATGTGGTGACCGACCCCGGGTTATCGGCGTTGGAGCATGGCCAGTTACTCAATGACGAGCAGTACTACGAGGCCATGGAAGAGTATGGCGATGAGTTCACTGCCAAGATGGGTGCTGAGGCGATCCAGGACTTGATGAGGGAGATCAATCTCAAGGCCGAGATTGAGCAAATGCGCGAGGAGATTCCGCAGACTAACTCCGAGACCAAGATCAAAAAGCTTTCCAAGCGGCTCAAGCTCATGGAAGCCTTCGATAAGTCTGGGAACAAGCCCGAGTGGATGATTCTCAATGCGCTCCCGGTGCTGCCGCCTGACCTTCGTCCGTTGGTGCCGTTGGATGGCGGTCGTTTTGCGACCTCCGACCTTAATGACCTGTATCGTCGCGTCATTAATCGAAACAATCGTCTGAAGCGGCTACTGGATTTGAATGCGCCCGATATCATTGTGCGCAACGAGAAGCGGATGATCAATGTGGCCTGCCCAAGAAAATGGCACTGGAGCTTTTCAAGCCCTTCATCTTTGGCAAGCTTGAGCTTCGCGGACTTGCGAGCACGATCAAGGCGGCCAAGAAGATGGTCGAGCGTGAGCCGCCAGAGGTGTGGGATATCCTCGCCGAGGTGATCCGCGAGCACCCGGTGCTGTTAAACCGCGCGCCTACCTTGCACCGGCTGGGTATCCAGGCCTTTGAGCCAGTTCTGATCGAGGGTAAAGCGATTCAATTGCACCCCTTGGTCTGTGCTGCTTACAACGCTGACTTTGATGGTGACCAGATGGCGGTGCACGTACCGCTGACTATTGAGGCTCAGCTCGAAGCCCGCGCCCTGAT
>RGTL01000329.1 GCA_010025385.1 Gammaproteobacteria bacterium
CCCTACATCCCCTATTACATTTGTGAATATCCCGGCTACGCCAGCTGTGGAGAGCCGGCTTTTTATCTCGATCAGTACTACAACACAGAGCGCACCACTCACGAGTTCCGCCTGAACACTGACATGGACCGGCGACTCCGGTTGCTGGTCGGCGTATTCTACGACGACACCGAGAATATTGAGCGTGGCGACTGGACCTACCCGGCAACCATAGAGCAAGGTTTCGCTCCCAACGCACCTATCCCGGGCGCAACATCTAGTAACCCGAATGCGCGGATCCCGGGTGTCGCGTTCTTCAATGACTTTACCCGCACCAAAGAGGAACTCTCTTTCTTCGGCGAGCTCTACTTCGATATCACCGACTCGCTGACTGCAACAGTGGGTGCGCGGCGCTATGACATTGAGATTGGCTTGAATGGCAGTTCTAACTTTGCAAACCGCGACTGGGGTAGCGGAGACCTGAATTGGGGTCGTAACGTTGATGAGGTTCTGGAAGGCGCGAGCCCTGCGGACCTGAGCGACACCATCCTCAAGTTCAATCTGCAGTGGGATATCAACGACGACATCATGGTCTACGGTACCTGGTCAGAGGGCTATCGCCCCGGTGGCTTCAACCGAAACGGCGGCTCCAGCAAAGTCCCCGGCGTCGGACCCTTTGTTCCCGATTTCTATCAATCGGACGAAGTCACCAATATGGAGTTCGGCTGGAAGATGTCACTCCTGAACCAAGCGCTTCGTTTCAATGGTTCTATCTACAGGGTTGAATGGGAGGCCATGCAAATTGGCGTTCTGGACTTTGACATTTCCAACCTGACGTTCATTGATAACGTATCGGATGCTGAGATTAATGGTTTAGAAATCGATGCGGCCTGGCTGCCCACCGATAACCTGAGTCTGTTTGCCAACCTGTCGTTTAACGATACCGAGCTCACAGACGTGCCTGCGAATATCGTTGGCCTTGAATCAGAGGGTAGCCCGCTGGCACTGGCACCAGAGCTGCAGTACGTGCTTCGCGGTCGATATGACTGGGCGCTCAGCGAGAATAGCGGTGCCTTCGCGCAGCTGGTTTATCAGTATACGGACGACCAAATCAGCTCAATTGTCTCGGGCGCCTCGTTCAACATGGATAGCTACAGCACTTGGGACGCGACACTTGGGTATAGCCGTGATAATTGGACGATCACGCTGTTTGGGGAGAACCTCTCTGACGAGCGCGCCACCTTGTTTATCAGCAACGAGGATGACATTGTCAAAACGACACCCAACAGGCCCCGCACATATGGCCTGAGGCTCAGTTACCGATACTGAGTCTTCTCGTGTCTTGATTGGGGCTTCGACACAGCAAGGCGTTCCCTATGGAACGCCTTTTTTTGTATGGTCAGAAACTGAACCCCTAGTGCATGACATGATTGGATAGCGTCATGGAAGATTCGTCAGAAACGCTAATACGAGAAGCAAAGCTGAGCCTGCAAGCAGGTGATGTGGCAGCCGCTCGCGCGCCGCTCCAAGCCATTCTTGAGCGATATCCGGATCATCAGGAGGGTCTGTACTACTTGGCGGTCTGTGAGCGTCAAATGGGCGAATCAACCGCCGCTATCCAATTGCTGGACAGGCTTATCAGCAAACACCCTCAATATGGCAGGGCCTACCAGGAGTACGGCCACAATCTCGCGGCCAATAAAGACGCGGAAGGCGCAACGGTAGCTTTCGAGAAAGCGGTCAAACTTAACCCTGCGCTGATGGCGAGTTGGCAGGCGCTGCTGGGCCGATATCATTTTCTGGGCAGCGCTGATAAGGCTGAGGACGCCAGCAACCATATTCGATGGCTGGA
>RGTL01000330.1 GCA_010025385.1 Gammaproteobacteria bacterium
ATTGTAAAAGACCAATGGACAACGCTTGCGACAGCTGCAAAGGATCGACATCATCCCTGGCATACGCCGTCATTGGCGAATGTGGGCGACGGTGTGGCACAGGTTCGAACCGTCGTGCTTCGCTCGGCGGATCCGGCAAGTCGAGTGCTCACCTGCCATACCGACACGCGGTCGCCCAAGATTGCCCATCTCAAGAAAGACCCGGGTTTTTCATGGCTTTTCTATGACCGGGATGCAAAAACCCAACTGAGGGCATACGGCCACGCCTGGATCCATCAGGATGATGCCCTCGCGGATCAACGCTGGCACGATGGCGCCTGGCGCAGCGCGCAATGCTACCGGACACCTCATGCCCCCGGTGCGCGGTGTGAGGAGCGCGATCTCGACATCGTTGAGCCGGTCAGCCCGGAGACCGGGCGGGAGCACTTCGCCGTGCTTGCTTGTGAGATTACAACCATCGATTGGCTTTTTTTGAGGGTTGAGGGCCATCGTCGAGCGGTCTTCAACTGGTGTGAGTCCAGGTGGGCAGGGGCCTGGGCGGCGCCCTGAAACGAGCCTAACTGTGCCTTTTCTGAGCGAATACTCCATAAGGCTGAGTGGATGGAGTGCATCAGAGAATTTAATTTACAGCCCTAGGAAAATGTCGATAATGGATCGAATGCCTTTTAAAGGCTTTGTCAGATCTGTTCGGCGAAAATGTTGGTGTTAGGAGCAGTTCTAGACAATCTGAAGACCGTTAGATCATTCGGAGGAGTTGTTGCTCCAGATGAGGACCTTGCGGTGGGTATCAACCGATCTCCGTTTAAGGGGAGAAGAGAGGAAAAACATGAATAGAAAACTACTGAGCTCAGTCGCTGGCATGCTTGGCGCTTTGGCAGTGTTGGTCGCAGGGCCAGCGCAGGCCTGGGAGCCGAAAAAGCCGGTGGAGTTCATCATCATGGCCGGCACCGGTGGTGGTGCAGACCAAATCGCGCGCTTGCTGCAAGGTTTGATTGAGAAAAAGGGGCTGAGCCCACGGCCGTTTATCCCAATTAATAAGCCGGGTGGGTCCGGAGCGGAGGCCCTGCGCTACATGCAGGACAAAGCGGGTGACGACCACACGGTGATGATGACTCTGAACAGCTTCTACACCACGCCGATTATTCAGCCCGGCCTTGGAGTGGATCCGACGAAATTCACCCCTATCGGTCTGATGGCGATGGATACGTTCCTGCTGTGGGTGCACACCGATCGTAAGGACATCACTGATCTTGATTCCTACGTGAAGACCGTGAAGTCCGCTGGCAAAAATTGGAAAGTGGGTGGCACCGGATCCGGCCAGGAGGACAGCGTGCTGACTGCTATGATGGAAGCCGAGTTTGACTACAAAGTCACTTACATCCCGTTTCCTGGCGGTGGTACGGTGGCGAAAAACCTGATCGGCAAACAGATTGACTCGACGGTAAACAATCCCTCCGAGCAGATGTCCTTTTATGAAGCGGGCAGTTCCAAACCTTTGGTCCAGTTCACAGGCGAGCGCATGGCTGCGTTCCCGAACGTGCCGACCGCCAAGGAACTCGGCGTAAACATCGAGTACTACATGCAGCGCTCGGTGAATGGCCCGCCGGGGATGTCTGCTGGGGCCGTGGAGTTCTACACCAATCTCTTTCAGGAGTTGTTTGACAGCAAAGAGTGGCAGGATTTCTGTGTCAGCGATGGGTTGACCTGCTCGAAAATGCTGAAAGGCGGCGAGCTGGGAGAGTTCCACGCGAAGCAGTATGTGGCGCATGAGAAGTTGATTGCGCAGGTGGGCGCCGCTGCCATTACCGGCGAGTAAGTCGGTTAGCAATGT
>RGTL01000034.1 GCA_010025385.1 Gammaproteobacteria bacterium
GAACGGCACATGAAGCTCCCAGCCTGATTCACCCACGTAGGAGATCCTAAAGGCAAGCACAGGGATGCCTTGTACCGTGATTTCTTTGGTGGTGGCGAAGGGGAACTGTGATGATTCGAGCGCCTCCGGTTGGTCGGCGATCGCCTGCAGGATAGCGCGGGCGTTTGGACCCCATAATCCGAGACAGGCAATATGATCACTTCGATCTTCAATGAAGACGTCCCACTCGCGATCGTCTGCCATGCGCTTTAGCCAAACAGAATCGCGATGTCCCGCATCCGCGCCGTCGATGATTCTGAACCGATTTTCGCCGAGACGAAGCACGGTGAGGTCTGCCCGCACCCCTCCTTTATGATCCAGAAAATGGGTGTAGATGCCTTTTCCTATCTGCGTGTTGCCGGCTACCTTGGCTACGCATGCGTATTCCATCAGCGAGGCGGCATCGTTACCGGTTATGTCGTAAACGGCAAAATGGGAGAGGTTAATCATCCCCGCACCATCTGACATGGCAAGATGCTCCGCGTTGGAGACACGCCAGAAATGCCGATTGTCCCATTCGTTCTCGCGAACGGGTACACGATCGGCATATTTTTCGAGCAGATGCTCGTTTGCCGCGTAGCCGTGCGCTCGCTCCCAGCCAGCGAGCTCCATAAAGTATCCACCCAATTCCTGTTCGCGCTGCCAGAACGGGCTGCGTCGCAGGTTGCGACCTTTGGTATAGGGTTCTCGGTTATGAACCGCCGGGTTATAGATCTTGAACGCGCTTTCGTAGCATCGGCCGCGGATATATTCAGGTGTTTTCTGTAGCGGATAGTAACGAGCGATATCAATACTGTGGATATCGAGATCGGTGGTGCCGTCGGTCATTATGTCTACGAGCACCTTGGCGATTCCTGGCGCATCCTTGACCCAGACTGCCTCGGCATACCAGAGCCCTCGAGTATTCGGCGACTCACCAACTGAAGGACCACCATCTGCCGTCACCTGAAGAAGCCCATTAAAGGAATGGCGCTCGTTCCATCCGAGCTCCCCGAGGATCGGCGTGAGTTCCATGGCCCGCTCCAACGGTTCCATGATCTGTTCCATCTCGAGATCACGCTGGGAGGGTGACCAGTGGGATTCACCTTTTTCAAGCAGATCCTTGGGATCAACCAGTCGGGGATCCTTTTCTTCGTAGTATCCCCATTCGATCTGACCGCCCTCTGCGGTTGTAGGGTCCCCTGTGTCGCGCAAGTAGGCGGAGTTGCCCTGATCGCGCAAGAGCGGATAGCCGATCTCCTTGCCGGTGCCGGCAAATTCCTCATACGGACCAAAAAAGCACAGCGGGTGGTCAACCGGCATGATCGGCAGATCCTCGCCGGCCATCTGGGCGACAAGTCGACCCCACAGGCCCGCACAGACAACGACCGTCTCCGCATGGATCGTGCCGCGGCTGGTATGGACAGCCCGGATACGACCTTCACTGATTTCAAATCCGGTGGCCGATGTATTCTGGAATACCTGTAACTCGCCCGTGGCTTCGGCCTGATCAACCAGTTTGCCCGCGACTGTCTGCGAGCGTGGGATAACAAGGCCTGCATCCGGATCCCACATGGCCCCCTGAATCATATGCTCCTCTATTAAGGGCAACTTCTCCTTGGTCTCCTGCGGGCTGATCATCCGGACATTCGTGCCGAAAGATCGGCCGGATGACACTTTTCTCTTCAGCTCGGCCATTCGTTCATCGTCGTCATGTCGAGCGACTTCGAGTCCGCCTACACGACTGTAATGACCCATCGCGTCGTAAAACTCGACGCTGTACCGGGTGGTATAGCAGGTGAATTGATCATGCGCGGTCATGTAACAGAAGTCCGACGCATGCGAGGTGGATCCAATGTCGGTGGGGACAGAAGACTTATCAATCCCAACAATATTTTTCCAGCCGGCTGAAATGAGATGATGCGCGACAGATGCTCCAACGATGCCGCCAAGCCCGACAATCACGACGTTCGCTTTATCCGGAAAACCCGCCATGAATAACTCCTCGATGTGTGTTCGCTGTTGATTAGCGCATCGAGCACCTAGCGCTCGAGAGGCACAGTTACAGAAAAATTTGAATTAAATTTTAGCAGTGAAGGGTACGCGCCTGATTCATGAAAAATCAACCGGACCCGCGACGCTCGGATACACCCTGGCGTTTTGAGTGAGGTGTTGCGCGCACTCAGGAACTTAGCGTCATGACCGCAAGCCCCGTAGCCACGGCGAGCGCCGCGCTCAAGCGATAGACCAAATGGTGCTCCTTGAACAGAAATGCCCCCATCAGGACGGCAAAGACGACGCTGGTTTCCCGAAGGGCCGATACAAGAGCCATCGGATACATACTCATGGCGAAGATAACCAAACCGTAGGCTGCTCCCGAAACGATTCCACTCAGCCAGAGGCCTCGCCAGTTCTGGGTGAAGTAGCGTCGCCAGGTTGACCGCCTCACCCAAAGGGCAAACGGGCAGAAGGTAATGGCCTCCAGCGCAAAGAGCCATAAGATATAACTGAGCTTAGCTCCCGATTCCCGAACGCCTAACCCGTCGGCTAGCGTATAGGCGGTGATCCACACGGCTGTGCCCAGTCCGAAGAACATCGGGCGATACGTCTGGCGCTGTGGCCATCCCTTTTCAAAACTCAGACTGATAATCCCAACGCTGGCGATTATTAATCCCGTGATGGCTGTGATTGAGAAATGCTCTCCCGCGATCCATGCGCCTGATACGGCGATCATCAATGGCGCGCTGCCACGGGCGAGGGGGTAAACCACCCCCAGATCTCCATGCTGATAGCCCTTCACCAAAAAGAAGTAATACCCCCAATGAAGCATGGCAGAGAGCGCGAGAAAGGGCCAGGAGTCGCTATCGGGCAATGGGACAAACGGGAGCAGGCAAAGGGCGATGAGCCCCGAGCAGCCGTGCATGAGCGCAACGCTTAATAGCTTGTCTTGCCCAGATTTAACGAAGGCGTTCCAGGATGCATGTAGCAGAGCCGCACCCAGAACCAACACCAAAAACGAGAGCGTCAACCAGAAAAACCCGGTTTACCCGCGCGCCCGTGCGCAAGGCTTGAGAAGAACGTTACTGCGCATTGGATCCGGGCAGGGTGAATTGAATGCCGAGAGATTTTCGGAAGATCGCGACCATCATGAGTGCTGTCGTAGTCATTAGACTGATCTGAAACGCGGAGTTGGCAACGGTCCACTCCGGTATCGCCGGGATAATGATGACCGAACTCACAAAACTGTTTATGAAAATTAACCGTGATTCAGTTTCCGGAAAGTTCCAGGCTTTTATAAACGTTGGAACTGAAGCGAGCGTATTGGCCGCACTGGCCAACAGCACGGCGAGAAGAGGCGAATCGGCCAGCTGCCAAAAGACCAGCGCAGCAACCGAAAGCGCGCCGCAAAACCAGTCAAACGCATTAAGGCGCCAGTAACTGTTTTTATTGACAAAAGAAGCGAAGAAAACCGTAGCCGGGACGATGCCTCCGACGATGACCCGAACCGACGCCCAGATATCCGCACCTGCCGAGAAGGCGGCGCCTAGGCTGATTAGCGGCGCCAACGCCCAGAGCGACCATGAGACCCGGTTGGGTTTTGTTTTGCCCATCAAGGTGTCTTTTAGGTAGTCATACCCGCCCCACAGCATGAGTACGGCGCTGGCAAGAACCAACCATTGAGCGAGAGTGAGCAAATGACGATTTCCAGGCGTGGTAAGCGCGGGCGATTTGATCGGCCGGCTTGCGGGTTATACAGCGGCAGTTTACGGAAGTGATCGTCCTAACTGGAAGGCTTGGAGCGAAAAGAAACCAAAAGCAAATCGATGCCCTTACGGGGACAGGTGCCTTTCCGGCTTTGCCTTGGGGGCGCTAAAAATCATCGCAGGAGATGAGGACCGGCAGGATACGCCGTACGCGTGCGGATTAATAAGTCGATAAAATGCAATATATGCATATCAAGGCGAGTTTTTTGCATTTGAAAAGCCACTTTAGGTATTTAATACTCGTTTTAGTTGCCTCTTTCTACATTTTTTGGAAGTGAGGCGACACCCGATTGGAAGCTGAAGGAACCGTGAAAGGAGGGTCCCATGCAAATCTTTAAGAAAACCGCACTCGCGGCTGCGCTGGTGGTGGGCACCACGACTGCCAGCTACGCCGAGCAAGTCAACATCGGCGATCCCGGCTGGACGGGCGCCACCGCGATCGCACATTTACTGGCGGCGGTTGTGACCGACAAGATGGGTGGTGAAGCCAACATTGTTCCGGGAAACAACACCTCAATCTACGCCGCGATTGATCGAAGCAAGGGCGAAATCGAAGTGCACCCGGATATCTGGTTGCCCAACCAAGAGGCCTACACCAATGATCTTGTCCCCAAAGGCACGCTTAAATTAAGCAAAAAACCTTACGAGGGAAATCAGGGCTACTGCGTCTCTCAGGCATTCGCCAAGAAAATGAATATCACGTCGATCTTTGATCTTGGTCGGCCTGAAGTGGTGAAGGCCATGGATAGCGATGGCAACGGCAAAGGTGAATTCTGGATTGGCGCGGATGGCTGGGCCTCTGCTAACGTTAACCAGGTCAAACTGCGCGACTACAAACTGTACGACTCTGGCATTGAGCCCATTCGCGCGGCCGAAGCCGTCAAGAACGCTCGAGTTCTCGATTCCATCAAAAAGGGCGAAGGCTACGCGTTTTACTGCTACAAGCCGCACGCGATCTGGGGTATGGCAGACATCGTGATGCTGAGTGAGCCGACGTATGATCCGGCTAAGTACAAAATGATTCAGCCGAAAGCGGATCCGGACTGGTACACCAAGTCCTATGTCGCCTCAAAGGATGCCCTGAAGCAGATTCAGATTGGCTGGGGCACCTCACTCGAGGCTAAATCACCGGCCATTGTGGAGTTCTTCAACAACTTCCAGCTGACGTCGGACGACGTGTCCTGGCTTGCCTACGAGGTTTCCGTAAACAAGCGAGACCCGGGAGAAGTTGCTCGAGACTGGATGGGCAAAAACGCCAAGACGGTTGACGGCTGGCTGGGTCTGTAATCGAGCAGGTCCTATAATGAAACCGGCGCTACGGCGCCGGTTTTTTTTCGCAAGTTATGTCTGAACCCGTATCTGGAAGCTTCATAGAGATTCAGAAGGTCTCGAAGATCTTTGGCAATGCGTCACCCGAAGTGCTGGAGGCCATCGCCGATAACCGAGTCTCCAAACAGGAAGCGCTTGAGAAATACAACGCCGTCATCGGTGTTCTCGACGTTTCATTTAACGTCAACCCAGGCGAGATCTTCTGCGTTATGGGTTTGTCGGGCAGCGGTAAGTCGACGCTGGTCCGGCATATCAACCGATTGCTTGAGCCGACCTTGGGAAAAATCCTGATCGACGGGCAGGATGTTATGGCGCTTGAAAAAGAAGCGCTCCAGGCCTTCCGAAACAAAAAAATCGGTATGGTTTTTCAAAACTTTGCGCTGATGCCACATCGTTCCGTGATTGATAACATTGCGCTGCCGCTGGAGATTCGCGGCGTGAACAAAAATCAACGATATCGGCGAGCCGAAGAGATTCTGAATATTGTTGAACTGACAGGATGGGGCAGTAAATACGCCCACGAACTGTCCGGCGGTATGCAGCAGCGTGTGGGGCTAGCCCGAGCATTAGCCGCCGATCCGGAAATTCTCCTGATGGATGAGCCTTTCAGCGCGCTGGACCCGCTAATCAGGCGTCAACTGCAGGCGGAATTCATTAAGTTATCCCGACAGTTGAAGAAGACAACCGTCTTCATTACGCATGATCTGGATGAAGCCGTGAAAGTGGGCCATCGGATTGCCATTATGCGTGATGGCAAGGTTATTCAAGTCGGTACCCCTGAAGAAATCATTATGAATCCTGCGAACGATTACGTAGCCGATTTCGTGAAGGGCATCAGCCGGCTTGAAGTGGTGAAAGCCCGCTCGATAATGGCACCGCTTCAAGAGTTTGAGCGGACGCATGGCTCGGTGGGGGAACACGCCCTGCGGATGAGTGGTGAGGTGACCCTCAGCGTACTGGTTGAAAAACTCGTCACGAGCGAACAACCGATCTTGATAGAGGATCATGACCATTCCGTCCTTGGAGTGGTGACTCAGAACGCATTACTGCAATCGATAGTGGAGCACCGCGATGAGTGATAGCGGGGTTATCAATGATCAGCAGATACGCGATTTCGTTAAAAGTAATCCGGATTATTACGTCAAGGAATTTGCCCGAATCAATAACAGCACGCGATTTGTTTTTTCATTAAATTGGGCTGCGTTTTTTCTCGGCACGCTATGGTTCGGTATTCGGAATATCTGGAACTGGGCGCTCGCGTTTTTGCTGATTGAGACCTTCGCCGTGGTTCAGGTGGTGCGAGGATTGTTTGGCAACATCAGCGCTGACGCCTACAAGAAGATCGATCAGATTCAATCGACCATTGATTTCAGGCAAAAGCAGCTGCAGGCAGCGATCGAGTCCAATTCGGATAAAGTGGATGTCTTCAAGCGGACCATCAAGTCGTTGGAAGACTCCATCGCGGGGTACGCGGCCGAGGCACAGCGAGTTGAGGAGATGGGCTTTTGGATCGCTGTTTTCGGGATCATCTTGTTTCTCGCTATGCGCCTCTTTCAGGCCGTGATGGCCAATGCGATCCTTGAAAAGCGTTTTTCCGAGTGGTTGTCGGATCGCTCGGTTCGCTCTGGGATGCGCCCAGCTGACGTCGTCCTGACGACCGGGTTCGCCTTTACGGTGATGCTGTTATCTACGATTCACTACAGCTTCCCGAACATGGTTGCGCTTTTTGCCGATTTTCCTACCCACCCCGATATTCGCCTGCTTTCGATCGATGGGGTGGAAAAGACGTTTGACTACGCGGTGATTAAAGGCGATGCACTTTTCACCGCTATTACGATTGGCATTCGAAGCGTGCTCGACTCTCTTGAGATGCTTTTTGTCAGAACGCCATGGATCGTGGTCATTAGTGCCATCGCGGTTATGACCGGTTTGTCGGCCGGTCCTCGAGCCGCGATCTACTCGGTTGCGTTTCTGGCCTACATGGGGTTGCTTGGATTCTGGGTAAAGGCGATGACGACACTGGCGCTGCTCGGGACGGCAGCTATCCTGAGCATTACGATCGGTATCCCGCTCGGTATCTACTGCTCGACGCGTCCGCGTTTTTATGCCTTCATCCGCCCGATCATGGACTTTATGCAGACCATGCCTGCATTTGTATTCATGATTCCGGTGATCGCCTTTTTCGGCACGGGCAAAGTGGCCGCCGTCATCATCACCATGATTTTTGGCGGTACGCCAGTTGTTCGTTTAACCGTGCTGGGCCTTAAAGGCGTGCCCGAGACGATCCGTGAGGCGGCTATCGCCTACGGGGCGTCTAAGTGGTATCTGTTGACGAAGGTGGACTTACCGCTTGCCATGCCTACGATTCTTGCCGGGGTGAATCAGACCGTGATGCTTAGTCTGGCGATGGTCGTGGTGGCCTCCCTGATCGGCGCGAAAGGGTTGGGGCAGGATGTGCTCGAGGCGCTGCAGTACGCCAATGTGGGTCAGGGCATCCTCGCGGGTATTGCCATTCTATTCTGCGCATTGATTCTGGATCGAGTAATCCAGGGCAAAAAGCGGGTTTAGTTAAGCACGCTATGCCTAAAGGGTCGTGATGCGCCAGCTCAGCTATAGGCGAATCGGAAGTGGGCCACCGCTGATGCTGGTCCACGGCTATCTGGGCGGGCAGTTTATGTGGGAATTCCAAGAGCCCTTGTCTGACGCTTTCGATCTGATCATGCCTTCGCTCGCCGGTTATGGAGAGAGTGCCGCACTGGACGCGCCAGATTCGATCCCCGGCAACGTGGAGGATTTGTGCGCGCTGTTGGATGATTTGCAAATCGAAAAAGTAGATCTTCTTGGCCATTCAATGGGCGGGATGATCGTTCAGGAGATGGCTGCCAATCGACCGGAGCGGGTAAACCGCTTGATTTGTCTTGGCACCGGATCGATGGGCGTGTTGCCAAACCGCTTTGAACCGATCGCTGAATCGCGTCGCAAGATCATCGAGATTGGGCTTGACCATGCGCGAGAGAGTATTGCCCGCACCTGGTTTGTTAATCCAGATGCTGAACAGGGCCTTCAGATTTGTCGCTCAGAGGGGGCCAAGGCGACTACTCAGGCCGCATTGGCGAGTCTTGATGCGTGGGAAAAATGGGACGGTCGGGCGCAGTTATCTAGGATCGAGGCGACTACGCTCGTTATCTGGGCGCGCCAGGATCGATCCTACGACTGGAATCAGCAGCAACTCTTCCTGGATGGGATCCCCGACGTTCGAATCGAGGTAATTGAAGGATGCGCACACAACGTGCACATGGAAAAACCGGATGCGGTCAATGATTTAATCCGGGTGTTCTTGGGCAGAACTGAGAACTAAAGACTTAATCGCTTAGGTAAGTCTCGACCGTTTCCCAAACGGCAGCGCTGATCTTTGAATTCGTATCTCGCAGAGAAATAGCCATTACCTTTAATTCGCAGTAGGGCAGCGCGTCGCTCAATTCCTTGAGCCGACCGGCTTCGATATCAGACGCAACAAGACTGTCGGGAAGCCAACCGACGCCGACCCCTGCCAGGGTCATGGGCAAAATAGCGAGCGTTAAAGAGGTTTCCGCCATACGCTGAATGGTGACGGCCTCGCGCAACTGAAAAAACACTTGTCGCTCTAGGACCTGACCCAGAAATGAATCACTGGGATAGCCGATCACGGGAATCAATCCCTGATCAAACCTTTTCTTTATGAGGCTCTCCTCGGAGGCAAGACAAACCGGGATGAAGCGCTCTCGCGCGAGCACGTGTTGATTAAAAAACCCCGGCTGACTCGAAATCTCATCCTTTTCCGAATGATGAACGAGTATGAGATCGACCTGTTTGGTCATTAACAGGCTGTAGCACTCGTCCCGATTCTCCGAGCGCAGCAGGGTGGTTAAGCCGTTGATTGTTGCCAGGTTTTTGATCAAGGCCGGAGCGGCAGACGTTGTGATGGCATGCTGACTGGCGATGATGATTTGACTCTGCCCTTTTTGATCCTGCTGTTTCAAGTCGCTTCGAAACTCGCGTAGCTTTGCGATCAACTCCCTTAGCTCTGGCTGTCGGCTAGCTACCGACGACTTAAGCTGAACCGGCTTTTTGGTTCGGTCAAAAAGTTCCGCGCCGATATGTTCTTCGATCATACGAATTCGACGCGAGAAGGCGGGCTGAGAGAGAAATCGCCGCTTGGCGGCGTCGACGAACGAGCCGGTCTCAATCACCGCCAGAATGTCTTCAAGCCACTCTAGTCTCATTTTTCAAGGCTAAGATGCTTTTAGCGCATATTTTAGACTCTAATTTGCATTTGAAATCGAAAGATTGCTGCTTAATACTCGTTTTTCTCAACTTAAGGAGATTTTCCCGATGCACCTCGCTCGTTTTCCCCGCGTTCATCTCGCGCATCTTCCCACTCCCCTGGAACGGCTCGACCGGCTTTCGGAGGCCCTAGGTGGACCTGAGATCTGGATTAAGCGCGACGACTGCACGGGACTGTCGACCGGCGGCAACAAGACGCGAAAGCTTGAGTTTCTGATGGCAGAAGCGTTGGCGTGGGGTGCGGATCTTGTGATGACTCAGGGCGCCACGCAATCTAATCACGCTCGGCAGACCGCGGCATTTGCTGCCAAGCTAGGGATGGATTGTCATCTTTTGCTTGAGGATCGCACGGGTTACAAGGAAGACAATTACAACCACAACGGCAACGTCCTTCTGGATGTGTTGCATGGAGCCACTTACGAGAAGCGGGATACCGGCCTCGATATGAACGCTGAAATGGAAGAGGTGGCAGAACGGTTCCGAAAAGATGGCCGAAAGGTATACACCATCCCCGGTGGCGGTTCGAATACAACAGGTGCCCTGG
Source organism: Gammaproteobacteria bacterium (assembly GCA_010025385.1). Classification (GTDB taxonomy): domain Bacteria; phylum Pseudomonadota; class Gammaproteobacteria; order Arenicellales; family UBA868; genus UBA868. The sequence goes on from RGTL01000034.1 coordinate 9,979, forward strand.
GTTACGCGAACTGTGCCCTCGAATTAGTGGGCCAGGCCAATGATCGCGATCTGGTGATTGACCATATTGTTCATGCGACGGGAAGCACGGGTACTCAGGCGGGCTTGGTGACTGGCCTCAAGGCAATTAATGCGCAAATCCCGGTATATGGGATTTCGGTTCGGGCGGCCAAAGAGGCCCAGGAGCAAAATGTGTTCAAGCTGGCGGAGGCCACGGCCGACAGATTGGGCTGTTCGGGCATTGTCAGCGCTTCCGACATCGTTGCAAACTCTGACTATGTCGGTGGTGGCTACGGCATCCCGACCGAGGACGGCCTAGATGCCATTCGCATGTTCGCCAAGCTCGAAGGAATTCTTCTTGACCCGGTCTACTCGTCAAAGGGTGCAGCAGGCATGATCGACCTGATCAAAAAGGGTCATTTCAAAAAAGGACAGCGAATAGTGTTCTTGCATACCGGCGGCTCGGTATCACTTTTTGGGTACTTGTCGGCGTTTAGCGCCGCCTGATCCAGATCAGAGGACTCGATCCAAAACCCAGTTCGCCAACTTGTGGACCAGCCCTTCTTCGGGGCCGAAGCGGCCCTGATGCGTTGGATCGCTAATGCTCCCCAGCTGTTGTGCCTCACAGATTGCGTTGTCTTCAGGCGTCGCCGTATCCCAACGCTCGAAGTACGCCTGCGAAACGTCGGTGAAGTCGTCTCGAGCAATAACATCCCGATGAAAGCACGAGCCCAAAATAAGCTGAGTTTGGTCTACCGCCAGCGGCTTAAAAGATAGCCACCATATAGCATCCGGTGCGAAGACGAATTGCGTGCAGGGCATGACGTTCGTGAAATAAGTACTGGTTCGTTGGTCGCCCTGCAAATCGGGATGTACGGGAAATACGCCGGCCTTATCGGACAGCACGGATACCGAATTTTTCCCTTCCACAAATACCCGAAGGCCTAGCCAGTGCCCCTGTGTATCGAGTACCTCCGACTGTTGACGACCCAATGACGCGCGATGCACGGTCCCCGTGTGGTAGGCCTCAAGCGCATTCTCAATCAGAAATTTCCAATTGCTGCGAACGACAAACTCTCGTCGACGAACGCAACGAAAATCCTCGCTCGCGTAATCGCGAAAGACATCGGGCAGATCACCAAGCGTGTTCGCAAGCGAGAGGCCATCTGGCGTATAGCGAATAAAGACGAACCCACCCCAGGATGCAATCGGAACTTCGGCAAGGCTACAGTCCTTAAGATCAAAACCTGTAACCTCGTTCATGCCGGACGCCCGCGAGAGCCTGCCGTCCGTTTCATATACCCAGCTGTGATAGGGGCAGACAATGCGCTTCACGGATCCTGTTCCGCTCAATAACCGCGTGCCACGGTGGCGGCAGGCATTACGAAAGGCTTTGAGCTCTCCCGAGTCGGTTCGAATAACGATCACCGAGCCCTGAAGGCTATCGTATGCCAGATACTGTCCGACCGCCGAAAGCTCATCTTCCCGACCGACAAAATGCCAGCATCGGTCAAAGATCCGCTCCTGCTCACGGTTGAAGAAGTTGGGATCTGAGTAACATAGCGCGGGAAGGGTATGCGCTTCACGCAGCGGTTTTTGGACGCTCCGGTAGTTTGCGGGGTCGAATAAAGACAGGTCTGACATGACTAATTCTTAAAAATGGGAAAACGTTCAAGCCCGGAAAGTGTATCCGCGTTTAACGGCATAGATATGCTCGCCGCTTGGCAGGGGAATGTCTACAATAATGCGACAAGACCGTGTGACGCGAACTCACAATCCAACGAAGATTTATCCGCATGCTGACCGACGCGCAAATCTCAAGCTTTAAAGAAAACGGCTACTTATTTTTGCCGGATGCGTTAGGTATGGATCAGTTGGACAGACTCCGCGCGCAATTTGAGGTGTGGATAGAGGAGAGTCGAGCCCATACGACGCCTTACGGCGAGACGATGGATGGCCGACC
>RGTL01000331.1 GCA_010025385.1 Gammaproteobacteria bacterium
TAGCGCAACGACAGGAATCATCAGAACACCTAAACCCCGGAAATCCTCGGGCCCGACTTAACGAGCCGACCAGGCGGTCAAAGACCCGTTTTCCGATAGCGTCAGAAACTGCCCCTCCTGTGGCATCGGAAACAGGCGCAGGATGGCGCCACCCGAGCCCTTTTCCCGACCTACTAATGTCCCGGTTTTGGCGTCGGCGACAAACAGATTGCCCTCGTAATCACCCACGACTGCGAGCCCCATCGCCTCAAGCCCAAGCGGTCCACTCACACCGCGATTTCGAAGCGCGGTTTGCCTCCAGGAAACCTCCCCGGAAGCGCTATCCAGCGCAATCCAGGTTCCATCATCAGCCGTCACCAGAATCTGTTCACCGACAGATCCCAAGGGCCGAATCGTCGACGTTTCGCTTTCCCAGCGGATGGTCTGGGTGGCTAGCGACAGCGCCGAAATCTTGGACTGGAAACCCGCCACATAAAGCGAATCGCTGAGTCGGTATGGATCCGAGTCAATGTCTACCAGTCGATCCACCTCGTTACTGCCTCGGGGTCTGAAGATGGGAACGCTCCACAGCTCGCTCCCGGAGGCTATGTCAATGCCCGATAACCGCCCACTGGCGAAGCCGATCAGCGCGACGCCGTCAATCTCAACCGGTGTAGAAAGGCCGCGAACACTCAGACCAGGTACCGACCGCCGGACGCGCCAGAGCACCTCTCCGGATTGGCTATCCACGCCAATCACCTGTCCGTCACCAGACCTTAGAATCACCCGCCCCGCCGAGATTACCGGACGAGCAAGAATTTCGACGCCCATTTTTTGACGCCAGCGAGTCTCGCCGCCTGCCGCCTCAAACGCGACCACCTCACCATCGCGGGTCGTCACCACCACCAGACCCTCGCCGACGCCCACTCCAGCCGAGAGGGGCTCCTCGAGGCGATGCTCCCAGATTATTTTCCCAGTCTGCAGATCAAGGGACGCCACTCGTCCCTTTGGCTCGGCCGCGAAAACGGCGTCGATTGCAACAAAGGGTGTCAGCAGGAAATTATGATTTGAATATCCCGCGCCCAGATCCACCCGCCAGCGTTTCTCCAGCGCGATGCTCGACTTGATCTTGGGCGCGTCCTGAACAGGCCCACCCTCGCGCATAAAGTGAATGGCGCCCGGGCCGCAGCCCGACACCATGGCAAGCATCAGAAAAGTAAAAACGACCCGAATCATCCTGCATCACGATCCCGGCGAGTCATGTTCAGCTTTGCATTCAGCAGCTGGGCGGCCTGCGAATTCGCGGCGGAATTGGAGAGCGCTTTCTCGTAAGCGCGAGCGGCGGCTTCCCACTCACCCGACGCTACGAGCGCATCACCCAAAAGCTCCTGGAATTGGGACACAAACCCATCGGTTGAGTCTGACTCGGCCAGCGTCTTTATCCGTTCGACATCGCCCGCCTGCAGAGCGAGAACAGCCAGACGGACCCGGGCCACCTGCTGCATCACGGGGTCCGGGCTGTTTTCCAGAATATTCTCCAAAGCACCCTGGGCAGCTGAGGGATCGCCTGCCTCCAACGCCTGGCGGGCGAGCATTAGCTGAGCGAGATCGGCATAGCCGCTGTTTGGATGATCGACCAGCAGCGCCTCAGCAGACTGCTTCAGTCCTTCCGTGTCGGCTGCTGAAGCCGAAGCGAGCATTTGCTCATAGAGCGCGGACGCTCTTTCGCTCTGGACGTTCTCATAGATACGCCAGCCCTGGATTCCTGCGACGCCGCCTACACCAAGCACGATCCCCGCTATGATCCCGGTGCCGTTTCGCTTCCACCATTGGCGCAGACGCTCCGTTTCTT
>RGTL01000332.1 GCA_010025385.1 Gammaproteobacteria bacterium
CTATGCGAGTCGGATGATCGTTTAACGACTGACACAATAGATTATGCGAAATCCGTAATTCCGTTTCATTGCAAATGGTCAACGGCGAGTCGAGCAGCAGATCCAACGTGGCGTTGATCCCCCCCTCGGTTGAGTTTTCGATAGGCACAACACCAAACTGGGCATCGCCTGATTCGACCACGCGAAACACGTCCTTGATGCTTGACGCTTCCAGCACCGCGATCTGTTGACCAAACACGTTACGTGCCGCTTGTTCGCTATAAGTCCCTTGCGGCCCCAGGGCCGCGACTCGCAACTCTCCCTCTGCAGCACGCGCAGCCGAGATAATCTCCCGAAAAATGGCGCGAATCGAGGCCGGAGTTAACGGGCCTGAATTGCCGTCAATCAATCGCTGGATGATCTGCGCCTCACGCTCGGGACGGTAAATACCTCGGTCCCCGCCTGCCTTGTTACGACCAATCTGCGCCGCCAGTTCAATTCGATCGTTTACCAGGCGCGTCAACTTGTCGTCGATCTCATCGATCTGTCGCCGAAGCTCGTCGATATTTTCAGTCTTGGCCATAACAAGATCGCCGCGCGATCAAAGGAGAAAATAACCGTCCCGCGGTAGGAGTCCCGGGGCGCGCGATGATATCACGCGCTTTTGGCCCTGTTGTACTGCCCGGGAGGAAAGACGTGGTGGCGCTACGAGACAGGCGCCGTTTCTGCGGGTGACACACTCTCTTCGTCATTGGCTGGCTCATCGACCGTGCTTAGGCTGACCAGGGTTTCCTCCTCTTCGAGGCGGATGAGACGAACACCCTGGGTGTTTCGCCCGACTGTAGGGATTTCCGCAGCCCGCGTGCGGACAAGGCGGCCGCCTCCAGTGATCAGCATAAGATCATCTGTGTCCACAACCTTTTCAGCGCCAATCAGAGCGCCGTTCCGGCCGCCCACCTTGATCGCGATCACACCTTGACCCCCGCGGTTCTTCAGTGGGAAGTCGGAGAGAACGGAGCGCTTCCCAAACCCGTTTTCGGTTGCGACCAGGACACTATTTGCATCACCGGTATCGCCCGAATCGCTACGGTTATCAAAGATCAACATGGAAATCACGTCGTGATCGTCCTTAAGGTTTAGGCCACGCACCCCTCTCGCGGTTCGCCCCATCTCCCGCACCTGAGACTCGGCGAATCGAACGGCCTTTCCGCCTGAGCTAAACAGCATAATCTCAGAACGACCCGAGGTCAGAGCCACTTCCACCAGTTCGTCGCCCTCTACCAGATCCACAGCAATCAATCCAATCGAGCGAGGACGAGCAAACTTTTCAACCGCGCACTTTTTTATGATGCCGCGGCGGGTGACCATGCAAACGAATCCCGATTGCGCAGCGCCATTGATTGGCAGAACCGCCGTAATGCGTTCCCCCTCGCCAAGTGGAAGCAGATTAACGAGCGGCCGGCCCCGCGCCTGGGGCCCGGCGACTGGAAATTGATACACCTTCAACCAATAGACCTTCCCAAGGTTCGAAAAGCACATGACCGTATCATGCGTGTTCGCAACAAATACCCGCTTTACAAAGTCTTCTTCTTTGGTGCGGGTCGCCACACGGCCCTTGCCGCCGCGTTTTTGGGCCTGGTAATCAGAAACAGGCTGCGACTTGGCGTATCCCTCATGAGACAGCGTCACTACCCGATCTTCCGGAGTAATTAGGTCTTCGTCCTCGAGATCCTCGTGATGCTCTCGAATCTCCGTGCGACGCCCATCGCCGTATCTGGTCTTTATGTCCACGAGCTCTTCGCGAATCACCTGCATCAGGCGATCGGGATTCTCAAGAATATCCAGATACTCT
>RGTL01000333.1 GCA_010025385.1 Gammaproteobacteria bacterium
CAATCTCACAGGCGCGTCGAAAAGCGGAGAGGCTGTTTTCTGGAGCTAATCCTCGGGCCCCGCGATGACCATGGATTACGATGGCGTCTGATTGCGTGCTCATGGTCGTAATGGGGTGACGAAGGCTGAGCCGCCACTATATTATTCGCGGCAGGTTGCCGCCAGCGCGACGATTTACTGTAGACGCCAAGCTATGACTTTACCTGACTCAAACGCGCTTTCTGCGGGTCGCGCGTGGCTAGAAGCGTTGGGCTTCAATCTATGTGCCGTTCTGGATGTCGACACGTTCACTGGAGAATTGCGTGACGCCTTTAAGGCTGCTCGAGTGATTCCAGGACCCGGTGAGCGACTGGTCGTGCTGGGCATGGCAGGCTCCGCCATGTGGACTCATCTTGAGGAGAGATCTTCTGGAACGGATCATCCCTTTGACGATTTTTCTCGGGAGGCGGCGCTTTCAGTCAGCCAGAGATTTTGGGGCGACCGTTCACCGCGAATTCTTTACCCGGGCGTGTTGCCGATACCGCTACAACAACTGGGCCGTGTCGCTGGCTGGGCCTGCCCATCACCGCTCGGGCTTGATATCAGCCCCTTGTACGGACCCTGGTTTGCCTATCGGGCGGTCTTTTTTGTCAAAACGCCTTTGCCATTTACGAGCGTCGAGACAGCCCAGTCCCCATGTCGTAGTTGCCGGACGAAGCCTTGCTTGACGGCGTGTCCTGTTGGGGCTGTGCATTTTGAGGGTGCATTTCAATTGGACGCTTGCCTTACCCAGCGCCTCGACGATCCCTCGGGTTGCGGGGTACGCTGCAAATCAAGGCTGGCGTGCCCGGTTGGGGCGGAGCACCGCTACAGTGACGCTCAGCTGGATTACCACGGCCAGCGCTCGTTTGACGCCCTCAGGCGTTGGTCTGCCGCCAAACCTCAATAATTCCGCCTTACCTTCACATAGGTGTATTGGGCCTACCGCCCGACTTCGGTAGAATTCGCCCCCTCAAAACCGCACCGATTTAAATGACAGGGCCGCAGCGCCTCTCGAGAGAACGACTATGTTTAGCATGAAAGACACTATCGCCGGATTCGATCCTGAGTTGGCCGAGGCCATCCAAAATGAGCGCCGCCGCCAGGAGGAGCATATCGAGCTGATCGCTTCGGAAAACTATACGAGCCCCCGAGTGCTCGAGGCGCAAGGTAGCGTGCTCACCAATAAATATGCCGAGGGCTACCCAGGCAAGCGGTATTACGGAGGCTGTGAGTTTGTGGATGTGGCCGAGGAGTTGGCGATCGATCGCGCAAAACAGCTGTTTAAAGCCGACTATGTCAACGTACAGCCTCACTCAGGCTCCGGGGCCAATGCGGCGGTTTACATGGCGCTGCTGAATCCTGGCGATACCGTGCTGGGCATGAGTCTTGCCCACGGTGGCCACCTGACCCATGGCGCCGCCGTGAACTTTTCTGGAAAACTTTACAACCCAGTTCAGTATGGCTTGAACACCGCAACCGGCGAGATTGATTACGATCAGGTCGAGCGGCTAGCCAAAGAGCACAAGCCCAAAATGCTGGTGGCTGGCTTCTCCGCGTACAGCCGCTTTCTGGACTGGCAGCGGTTCAGGGACATCGCCGACAGCATTGGGGCCTACTTCCTCGCCGACATGGCGCACGTGACCGGTCTCGTTGCGGTGGACCTCTACCCGAGTCCTTTAGCCATCGCGGACGTTACCACCTGCACCACGCATAAAACCTTACGCGGTGCGCGTGGCGGAATGATCATGGCCCGGGCTAACCCCGATATTGAAAAGAAGCTTGCCTCGCTGGTGTTTCCGGGCACGCAGGG
>RGTL01000334.1 GCA_010025385.1 Gammaproteobacteria bacterium
AGCTTTGGACGACGGGGACGGAAAGGTCTCAGAAGCTTCAGTGTCAGCGGGAGGGTTAAAAACCCGGGGGTTAAAATAGCACCAGCCGGTATCTCTCTTATCGAATTAGTTGAGGAGTTTTGCGGCGGCATGCTCGACGGACACGACTTATATGGATATCTGCCAGGGGGTGCGTCTGGCGGGATATTACCTTCCCGGTTGGCCGACATCCCGCTTGATTTTGACACCCTACAAGAGCATGGCTGTTTTATCGGATCAGCCGCAGTTGTGGTGCTAAGCCAGCACGACAAAGCCCGCGAAGCGGCTACGAATGCCATGGAGTTCTTTGTTGGCGAGAGCTGTGGCCAGTGCTCTCCGTGTCGGCTCGGGACCCACCACGCCGCGAGACTAATGAAGGAAAGTGTTTGGGATATCACGGCACTCGAGTCGCTGTCGCATGTTCTCAAAGACGCCTCTATTTGTGGGCTCGGACAAGCGGCACCAAACGTCATCGATTGCGTTCGCAACTATTTCCCGGCAGAGATCAGAGATCATGACTGAAACACTGAAAAAAAACTCTGTAGCTATCACAATTGATGGTCTATCCATCGAGGTCTCGCCGACCACATCGATACTCGAAGCGGCTAGGGAACTAGAGATATCACTACCCACCCTCTGCTACAAAGAGGGATCGAGACCAGACGGTAATTGCCGGGCCTGTGTGGTCGAGATCGAAGGAGAACGCGCACTGGCTCCGAGCTGCAAACGCTTGGTTAGCGACGGGATGATCGTCCACACGACAGGTGAACAAGTCGACCGGACTCGCAATACGGTCCTTGAGCTTTTGGCGGTCGAATCAAACCTGCTGAATAAAGAGACCATCAGGACCTCCACAAATGAGTTAGCTGGGTGGCTAAGCGAGTATGATGTTGAGCCCTCTAATGCTCTGTTGGACGCGGTGCAGACAGTGCAACCCATCGACGAGACGCATCCAGGATTTTTGTTCGATCCCAATCGTTGTATCAACTGTGACCGATGCGTTAGAGCCTGCCAAGAAGAACAAGTCAATGGAGTCATCAGCATTAAGGGCAGAGGCCCCTATTCTCAGGTTATCTTTGGGCTCGATAGCTCGGTAGGCAAGAGTCCATGCGTTGGTTGCGGAGAATGTGTCCAGGCGTGTCCGACGGATGCGCTCATCGAGACCAGCCATCAGTTGGCTGACCAGAGTACGGACTCAATTTGTCCATACTGTGGCGTCGGCTGTGCGCTGACCTATAAAACTCGACACAACAAGATCTTAGCAGTTGAAGGCCGAAACGGTCCCGCAAACAAGGGAAGACTTTGCGTTAAGGGTCGTTTTGGATTTGACTACACAAGTCATAAAAAACGTCTCACCAAACCCCTCATCCGGAAAGCTAACGCACCAAAAGACATCTCGATACTCAACGGATCTGACGTTTCAAACTTCGACTACTCGACGCTGTTTAGAGAGGCCACATGGGAAGAGGCGCTGCAGCGCGTAGTGGACGGATTTAGTCGTATAAAGACGCAACATGGTCCCTCAAGTCTCGCCGGGTTTGGTTCGGCAAAAGGTAGCAACGAGGAGGCCTATCTTTTCCAAAAACTGATACGGACCGGGTTCGGGACTAATAACGTCGACCACTGTACCCGGCTGTGTCACGCGTCGAGTGTCTCTGCGCTGCTGGAGTGCATCGGATCAGGCGCGGTGAGTAACCAGGTGCAAGACATCCAACACGCTGATGTAGCCCTGCTGATCGGCTGCAACCCGACGGTAAACCACCCTGTCGCGGCGACCTGGATGAAGAACGCGGTCAACACCGGGACAAAGCT
>RGTL01000335.1 GCA_010025385.1 Gammaproteobacteria bacterium
TGTCATGTATTCCTCCGGAACGACCGGGGTCCCCAAATGCATTATTCATGGCGTGGGCGGCTCTTTGCTGCAGCATCTCAAGGAGCAGCAACTGCATGTCGACTTGCGTTCAGACGATAGGCTGTTTTACTTCACCACCTGCGGATGGATGATGTGGAATTGGCTGGTAGGGGGATTGGCGAGCGGAGCGACCCTCGCGCTTTATGACGGCTCTCCGTTCTACCCCGACGGGAACGTCATTTTCGACTTCGTCGCTGAGGAGCAAATTAACGTGTTGGGGACGTCGGCAAAGTTTATTGACGCTATTGCCAAAGCAGGCCTCAGACCCAAAGAGACGCACGATTTGAGCAATGTACGGACGATCCTTTCTACGGGCTCTCCGCTTAATCCAGAGGGCTTTGATTACATCTACGACGCGGTGAGCTCGAGCGCCTGTCTTTCATCCATATCCGGCGGCACTGACATTATGGGTTGCTTCATGGGTGGAAACCCGACCCTTCCGGTCTGGAAAGGTGAAATCCAGGGTCCGATGCTGGGAATGCAGATCGAAGTGAGGGGTGATGACAACCGCCTGCTGTCAGCGGGCGAAAAGGGCGAACTCGTGTGCGCCAACGCTTTCCCCTCTATGCCACTTGGTTTCTGGAATGATCCTGATGGCGAGCGCTACCACGAAGCGTATTTTGATAAATTTCCGAATGTCTGGTGTCATGGCGATTACATTACGATCACCGAGCATGGCGGTATTGTGGTCTTCGGTCGTTCGGACGCGGTATTGAATCCGGGCGGCGTTCGAATCGGCACAGCCGAGATTTATCGGCAGGCAGAACGTATCCCCGAGGTCATGGAAAGTCTCGTTATTGGGCAGCAATGGCAGGGCGATGTGCGCGTGGTGTTGTTTGTGAGATTACAGGACGGCCTGACGCTGGATGATGACCTGAGGGAGCGGATTCGCACTGAAATCCGCACGAACACTACGCCGCGACATGTTCCTGCGAAGGTTATTGCGGTGGCTGATATTCCGCGCACCAAAAGCGGGAAGATAGTAGAGCTTGCCGTTCGCAAGATTGTGCACAATGAGCCAGTGCTCAATCGAGAGGCGCTCGCCAATCCGGAAGCGCTCGATCTTTTCGCGAACCTAAGTGATTTAGCGAACTGACGCCTAACCTGGAGAGCGTTTAATAGCCTGTCATGTCCAGAATGCGATACCCGCCGGGGATGCCTAGGGTCAGGGCGGCATCAAGATGATCCACGGCCAACAGCTCCGCGCTGTAATTTCCGGCCACGTTGTCGATCCGAATCGGAACGCGCGATGAATCCGGCAGTCCGAGCGGCGGCAGGGTAAAGCCAAGCGAGGACATGAGCGCACTCGCGGAGACCTGAAGCTCCTGCACGTATCCCGCCAGAGCCTGCAGGGCGCGATAATCTGAGACATCAATCGCGAGTTGATCATTATCGGTAAGACAGCTTCGACTGACCAAGGTATCGTTCCGCCTTACTTGCCACCAATCGCACGCGGCGCCTGCTACCCGATGGGATTGACCCAGCGCTTTGATTTGGAAAGTGCTGGCACCGATTTCATCAGGATTTTCTATACCCAGGCTCTGAAGCATCGCGTCCAACTGCTCGCGTTTTTCTTCGGGCAAATTCTGTCGTTGGGCCTGCAGTTGATCAGCAATACCTGCAAGTTGCCCTACGGATTCTTTGAGGGCATCCGAATCAATGCGGGTAATTTCCTTGCGGGGGTGATTGATCAAAAGCACGAGTTGATCGGATACGACAAAAAGCATCTCTTGTCGGGGCAGGGAGGAGTGCGTCAGCCGGATCCGATC
>RGTL01000336.1 GCA_010025385.1 Gammaproteobacteria bacterium
TGTGAATGCGGTTCGTGAAAAGGTCGGAGGTAAAATTTGAAGGCCAAATCTAGCAATATCAGCAAGCGTCGTGCGGCAGCGAAAGCAAAAGACACTAGCTCAAAGATTTACCAGCGCCGGCGTGCCGAGATCGCGGTGGCGGCAGCTAGAGTATTTAATAAAAAAGGCTTCCAAGGCACTACGATCAGTGCGGTTGCAGAGGAACTGCAAATCGACCGAGCCTCTATTTATTACTACATCTCTTCAAAGGAGGAGCTGTTTGATGAGGTCATTCGCGAGGCCTCGGAGGAAAACGTTGCGAAGGCACAGCGCATCCAGAAGAGTGACGCGCGAGCGAGCGAGAAGTTGCGAACCCTTATGGTAGAGCTCATGGCTTCCTATGCCGCTACTTATCCTCTGCTTTACATCTACATTCGGGAGGATTTGACTCAAGTTTCAGACACACGCTCGAAGTGGGCCTCGCAAATGAGAAAGATTAATCGTGACTATGACAATGCCGTTACCGCGATCATTGAGGAAGGCTACAAAGACGGTAGCTTTAAGGATATCGGGTCACCGCGGTTGGTTGCTTATGGCATTCTCGGAATGCTGAACTGGACCAATAGATGGTTTACGCCCTCCAAGGCAAAGGTGCCACCTCGAGAACTGGGAGAAATGTTCGCCAACTTGGTTATTTCGGGGTTGGAGTAGGCGTTTTTTCTGCTAGAGAAGACCCCGCAGTGCCCTGCTGAGACCCAACCGGTCGGTAGTTATGCGTGCCTCAGTGACCTCACCATTGATGACCGACACGATACCGGCTAGCCTCAAAATCGCCGGGCACCCTACCGCCATAGGTGATATATCCCCGAACCCTCCGGCGTAGAGGCCCTCGTATTGGGCGTGAAAAACCACTCGATCGCCGGCGGAGAACATGGTGTTGATCTTCACTGATCGAATATCGAGCAACCCCGATGGATGGGGATCGAGTGCTGACAAGCGAGCATTGGGTGGACAGTCCAATAGCGGTTTGCTGGTCTGCAGCCATTCGCTAACGACAGTTTCGTTCTTTGGGCAGGGTGCACCCGGTTTGGCGTCCCATGGAGAGGGGTGAGGGGGTTCGATAAGGTCACATTCACCCAGAAAAAGTTGCCGCTTTCTCGATATATACTCTTCCTCAGCCCAGCCTTCTACAAAGCGATCTTCGTGTGTCCTGAAAAATGTGATGCCGCTCCAGGCAGCCACATTGCTGTCGTCATCGATAGATGCGCCGTGCTCGGTAAAGCACATCGCTATAGCGTTCTCGCCAATTACCACATCGTGTACCGTCACCGTCAGACCCGGGAACTGGTCTAACTGAGCAACAGTTGCAGGAAGATACTCTTCGTCGCGTCCGTTAAAAGTCACTCCGCCAATATGTAATCTGTAAGCGGGGCTCATGATTTTTTCGGCGTGCGCTGGATTGTGGGCGGTCAAAAAATCAACCGCAAATCCGCGTAGCGTTAATGCGAGCGGATGAGGCTGATGTTCCAGCGAGGGCAGTTGGTTGCCGTTATTCATGTCGCAGCGCCGCGGATTTCTCGCCCGGTATTCGCTAGTAGCTCTTGGGAAGCTGTAGACTATGCTGCGCAATGTGGTTGAGCACCATCTCTCGACTCACAGGCGCGGTTTTATGCAGTCGAGCGATAAACCAAAGATCTGCTAGACCATACTCCAGCGCCAGTCCATTACCGCCGTGGACTTGCATTGCCTGATCAAGCGCTACGAGCGAGGTTTCAGCGGCTAAAAATTTCGCCATATTGGCCGATTCTGCGGCATCTTCCCCACTGTCGAATAACTGTGCTGCCTTTGCC
>RGTL01000337.1 GCA_010025385.1 Gammaproteobacteria bacterium
GACGTTTACGTAAACGTCAATCTAGAATCTACCTAGATTTGGGGCGCCCAGCTATGAATTCACCTATTCAGTTCTCGACAGGACTTCAGTTCAATCACGGCGAGGCGGTCGACCTGCTTCGAACTACGGTCAGCGACTTTGCGGTCCGTGAGATCGCCGGTCGGGCGGCCGCCATTGATTCTGAAAACAATTTTCCTGCCGATCTTTGGCGAAAGTTCGGGGATCTTGGTTTGCTGGGAATAACCGTCGATCCGCGGTATGGCGGTTCCGGCATGGGCTATCTCGAACACACCGTTGCGATGGAAGAGATCAGCCGGGCGAGCGGCGCTGTCGCCCTCTCCTACGGCGCACACTCCAATCTATGCGTTAACCAGATCTACCGAAACGGATCAGACGAGCAGAAAGAAAAATACCTTCCGAAGTTGATCAGCGGGCACCACATAGGCGCCTTGGCCATGAGTGAACACAGCGCCGGTTCTGACGTGGTCAGCCTGCGACTGCGGGCAAAAAAAATAAAAGATCGCTATGTTCTCAACGGCAGCAAAATGTGGATTACCAATGGGCCCGATGCCGATACCCTGGTGGTCTATGCCAAGACTGACCCCGAGGCCGGCGCCCATGGGATCACCGCGTTTCTGATCGAAAAGGATTCTCCCGGGTTCTCCACGGGGCCCAAACTCGACAAGCTCGGGATGCGCGGCTCAAACACCTGCGAGCTCATTTTTCAAGACTGTGAAGTACACCCGAGTCAGATCCTGGGGCAAGAAAACGCGGGCGTTGCAGTTCTGATGAGTGGGCTCGACTACGAACGCGTCGTTCTGTCCGGGGGTCCGCTGGGTCTCATGCAGGCGTGCCTAGACGTGGTGCTGCCCTATGTTCATGACCGCGAACAATTCGGGCAACCGATTGGAACCTTTCAAATGGTGCAGGCCAAACTTGCCGACATGTATACCGAATTTAACGCCTGCCGCGCCTATGTGTATGCGGTGGCAAGTGCCTGCGACCGGGGACAAACAAGCCGTAAGGATGCAGCGGGCGCGATTTTATACAGCGCCGAACGGGCGACCCAGATGGCGCTCAACGCCATTCAGATTTTGGGCGGGGCGGGGTACATCAACGAACATGCCCCGGGCCGGATACTGCGTGACGCCAAACTTTACGAGATTGGTGCCGGCACAAGCGAAATTCGCCGGATGCTAATTGGTCGTGAACTCTTCAAGGAAAGTAGCTAGGAGCCGATTATGTCCGATGACCCGATCGTAATCACCGCTGCCGCGCGCACGCCTATCGGCTCCTTTCAGGGCAGATTGGCGTCAGTAAGCGCCACCGAGCTTGGCGCCGTGGCTATCTCGGCAGCGCTCGAGCGCTGTGCACTGAAGCCTGAGTCTGTTGAGGAGGTTCTCATGGGTTGCGTTCTACCCGCCGGCCTACGGCAAGCTCCGGCACGCCAGGCCGCTCTTGGCGGCGGACTTCCGCTGGGCACGCCCTGCACAACGGTCAACAAGATGTGTGGCTCTGGCATGAAAGCGACCATGCTGGGTCATGATGCCATCCGGGCAGGAGCCGCTCGCATCGTGGTCACCGGTGGTCTGGAGAGCATGAGCAATGCGCCCTACCTGCTGCAGAAAGCCCGCTCAGGCTACCGCCTCGGTAACGGCGAATTACTGGACCACATGTTCGTCGATGGGCTGGAAGATGCTTACGAGCCTGGCAAGCTGATGGGGCACTTTGCCGAGGACTGCGCGCAACGATACCGGTTCAGCCGCGCCGACCAGGATGACTTTGCCATTGAGTCACTCACGCGCGCGACGGAAGCGATCG
>RGTL01000338.1 GCA_010025385.1 Gammaproteobacteria bacterium
TAGCCCCCGAACGGTACCCCTGGGTAGTGGTCACTCGAGTTGTTGATCCAGACGTAGCCGGCCTGCACTTCGCGCGACATCCGGAGCGCTTGGTTGATATCGTTCGAGAGGATTCCCGCGGTCAGCCCGTAGTCAACAGAGTTCGCAATCTTCAAAACCTGGTCGTCAGTTTTCCACGGGATCACTGACAAGACCGGGCCGAAAATTTCTTCGTTGGCGATGCGCATGCCCGGGTCGACATTACTGAATACCGTCGGGCGGACGAAGTATCCTTCGGGGTGGGGCGATTGGCTCGGTAATCCACCGGTCGTCATCCTGGCGCCTTCTGCGACCCCAATCTCGATGTACTCGGTCACTTTCTTGAACTGCGGCCCCGTCGTCAAACAACCCATCTCGGTTTGCTTGTCGGATGGGATCCCGAGTTGGAGTCGACTGAATGCGTCTGTGACGCCGTCCACGACGTTGTTGTAGAGGCTTTCGTGGACCAAAAGTCGGCTGGTTGAGCCGCACGACTGCCCTGCGGTCCATGTCAGGTTCATACCCTTGACCGCGGTCGCGACGGCGAAATCTACATCGGTATCAGGGCACACGATCAATGGATTCTTTCCCCCGAGCTCAAGAAGCACAGACTTGATGGCCTTAGAGGCATCGGCAAGGACAGCCTTCCCCGTCGGGACGCTTCCTACCAAGCTCACGTTCCGAACCTTCGGATGCTGCGATAGCGCGCTTCCGGTCTCACGGCCACCGTTCAGCACATTGAAGATCCCGGGTGGAAACAGGTTTCCGGCCAGCTCTGCGATCCGTAACGCGCTGAGCGGCGTGTGCTCCGATGGCTTTATGATCACCGCGTTTCCTGCGATCAACGGCGCGACGCTTTTGATACAACCGAACATCAGTGGATGATTAAACGGGATGATTCTTGCGACCACGCCCAGAGGTTCGCGGACAGAGAAGTTGATCCGATCGCCCGAGCCAGGGAACGATTCACCTTTGATTTCTGTCGCCAGACCAGCGAAAAGGTCCATCACGGCGAGGCTGATTTTTATATCGATCTGCATGCCTTTGTATGGATTACCTGAGTCGATCGCGTCGAGCGTAGCCAGCTCGTCTGCGTGTGCTTCGATTTCCTTGATAAATTTTCTTACGCAGGCGACGCGTTCCCGGATGTCCAGTTTCCACCACGCTGGTTGTGCCTGTGAAGCGTGCCCAACGACTTTATCCACGGTCTTAGCTGACGCGCCGCCGACCTCGAGGATATCCTCACCCGTCGCCGGGTTTCGTGAGATTAGAAGCTCGTCGCCCTTGTGGAATTCACCGTTGAAGAAAAGACCGGTGTTTGTTGGCAGGCACGCTTGGTTTGACATAACTCTCTTTTCTCCCTCAGTACGATCGGCTTACCCGAGCGTCTATCACGACCACCTTGCCGGCCCTTACTTGCGCGACTGCGAGCACAAGTTGTTGTGTTAAATCATTTGATGTATGAATAGGACCAAACCCGACACAGCCCTGGGCGGTAGCCATCCCGACGAGGTCGACGTCGGGTTCGTCTAGTCGTATCCCGACCCCCTTATTGTTTACGTCCCTGTCACGTGCGATCGCGACACGTTCCTGGTGCAGCTCGTCGTTGAAGAAGGAGCGGTTGTTGGCGACGATAATCAACAATGGAATATCGTGGTGTACCGCGGTCCAGAGCCCCGATACTCCCATCAGGTAGTCGCCGTCACCTAATACGGCGACAGGCAACCGGTCGCTATGCTTCAACGCCAAGGCCCCACCGACAGCCATGCCGACACCGGACC
>RGTL01000339.1 GCA_010025385.1 Gammaproteobacteria bacterium
AAACTCGCGGCCCAACTCTCGGAGGAGAATCGCACGTGAAACCAGGGCAGCATCCAGAACGTACTGATCAGCACCACTAGCGCTAGGCGAAAGCGCTCTTTCCTTACCCAACGAAACGCGTACCCGCAGAGCAACCATGCGCTAAGCAAACCCAGGCCTGCGGAGATGAAGCGAAGCAGCAGACTGGTTTTGAATGGATCGCCATGCGCCAGGCCTTCGTGAACCATCAGCGCTATCGCTGGCTGCAAAGCGGGACGGATGGCTTCGAAAAACTCCCAGGGTAGCGTAAGGTCGGATGACGGCCCTAGCTTAAATTGGGCAAACTCCAGAATCTGGTAATCGGAATCCGGATGGATTCGTCCTTCACTGAAGTAGGCCGCTGCGATGTGTGTCAGCACGCTGAGTAACAGCAGCCCAATCAAGACGCTCGGTCGATGGCGATAAGGCCAAACGCGACACCAAGCGGCCCAGACGCCCACCGGACTAACGGGGTTTATGCCGCAGTTTGGCGGCCACGTACTCGGCTTGTGGAATATGCAGCAAACGCTGAATTTTCCTCATCAGGTGCAGCTCATGATCATCGAGCCGACCATCTGCAAACACCACTTGCCACATATGATCCATTAGTATGGAGCGGCGCTCCTCGCTCCAGTGCGCGTTGATTAATGAGGTGAACTGGTGCAGATCCGTTGCCTGAAGCGCCTGCTGCTCAGCGAGAACCGAGAGAGACCGGATCTCCGCATCGGCGAGGCAAAACTGGGCTTTGATCAGATCCTTTATTTTGTCCCGCTCCGAATCATCCAGTTCGTAATCGGATAACGCCGTTTCAAAAAGCAACGCGGCCGCCGCGATCCGCAACGCCTCGTCGGTAGGTCTGGACTCGTCGGCGCTCATCACGCGCTCGCGAAAAAATTGTTGAATGGCGTCGATCATGGTGAAGGCGACCTGTCGTGACAAATAAGACGACGCGAGGGATCAGAGGTACTGACACACTTCCGTTTGCATATCGGCCTGGCTGTCGTAAGCAATTTGGCAGCGCACCTTCTGATCTGCCTTCACGAGATGGTATTCAGTGATAAGAACCATACGCGTCAGATGCTCATAGGGCGCCGTCCCGGGCTGTGCTTCCTGACGCTCGGATTGCTCAATGATCTGCCAACCCTGCTGGGTCAGGCCATAGACGCTCAGCGACTCTGCGAGCGCGGGACCTAAGATCAAAGACATCGTCGCAGCGACCGACGCAAGCAACCTCCCCAGAGCGCGCTGATGCCTCATCTGGCCTCGAAAGCGATTGAGCAACAAAGTGAGCGGGCTACTGCGTGCCGAAGATACGGTCGCCCGCGTCACCCAGACCCGGAAGAATGTAGCCGTGATCATTCAATTCACGATCGAGTGCTGCTGTGTAGACACAAACATCTGGATGCGCTTTCTGAAAAGCCTCGACGCCCTCGGGTGCAGCAAGCAGGCAGACCACCTTTATCTTCCGCGGCGCATCCTTCTTTAACCGCGACACCGCGGCGCTTAAGGAATTGGCCGTGGCCAGCATCGGATCAACCACAATGGCCTGGCGCTCACTGATATCGCTCGGAACCTTGTAGTAATACTCCACCGCCTGCAGAGACTGCGGATCACGATAAAGACCGATGTGACCCACCCGAGCCGACGGAATCAAATCAAGCATTCCCTCCAGCAGCCCGTTTCCGGCACGCAGAATTGAGACAAAGCAAAGTTTTTTTCCGGAGAGGATGGGCGCCGCCATTTTCTCAAGAGGCGTCTCCACTTCGGTTTCTTCCAGCGGA
>RGTL01000340.1 GCA_010025385.1 Gammaproteobacteria bacterium
CTCTGACTCCGTCAACCCAGGTTCGAATCCTGGTCCCCCAGCCAAATTCGCCTCGCTAGGTAGAGATCGGGGCGTACGAAGCTCTGGTCAGTTCTTCGAGTTGCTGCGGCGTCAGCTTAAAGACTGCATTTGGTGTGCCTGCAGCGGCCCAGATCTCACGAAAGTTCTGAAGATCTTGATCCAGGACCGTTGTCAACGAATGAGTGTGGCCCACCGGCGGAATTCCGCCAATAGAAAAGCCCGTCTGTTGTTTTACGAAGTCCGCGCTCGGGCGCTCGATGGAAGAGCCAATGATCCGGGCTATAGAATCGGTATTCACTCGATTTGCGCCTGAGGCAATCACGAGGACAGCCCGTCCCTGCGTATCTTTAAACACAAGAGATTTAGCGATCTGCGCGATAGAGCAGCCGATTGCCCATGCCGCCTGCTGCGCACTCGCGGTGGGCTCGTCAAATTCGAGCACAACGTAATCACTTCCCAGAAACGCCTGGACCCACTTAGCTCTACGATGCGTTGCGGGCTTCATAATGCGAGAATACCAGCGTCCCGATGGTATGGGCTCGATAGAATCTATCCATCAGAGCGTCTCGAAGCAATAAAAGCCTAAGAATGAAAGCACCTGTATTAGATATTGAAAGCCCGGCGGTGTACCGCCTGATGCCGACACGGCTTCAGGAAAAAATCGGTGAAGACAAAACCCGCTGTAATTTATGCTTGTGGCGTTGTGGCCTGCATCACGGGCAGCGCGGATTCTGTCAGGCGCATGTGAATCGAAACGGCACGCTTTATAACCTGTCTTACGGGATTATTTCAGCGATGGATGTCGGCCCGATTGAGGCTAAGCCGGTGCGTCATTATCGCCCCGGCACGCAAGTATTGTCGGTCGGCAGTTACGGTTGCAGCTTTCGTTGTGGTGGATGTCATAACCTAGAAATTTCTTGGGGAACCGATGCTTTGGATCAACTTGCCCGTGGTGAATCGAGAGCAGCTTTTGTGCCGGCAGAGCAATTGGTGAAAGCCGCCATTGATAGCGGTGTTCAAGGTATTGCATTCACCTACTCGGAGCCTGCGGTATGGCTTGAATATGTTCTGGATGTTGCGGAAATTGCCCATCAACAAGGTCTTTATATCGTTTATGTCAGCAATAGCTTTGTCACCGACGAGGCGCTTTCGTTGCTGAAGGGGAAGGTTGACGTGCTCTGCTCAGACATCAAAAGTATGGACGATAGCTTTTATCAGCGGATTTGCGCCCGCGCATCCGTTGCCGAGGTGTTGGCATCAATAAAAAAGGCGCATGAGCTTGGTATCCATGTCGAAACGAGAACCAATGTGATTCCCGGATACAACGATAACGAGGATGAGCTTCGTGCCATAGCGCAGTGGGTTAAAGACAACCTCGGCCCCCAGAGCCCCTGGCATGTTACCCGCTTTTATCCCGCGTATCGTATGGCGGACGTTCCGGCAACGCCGGTGGAAACACTGCAACGGGCGGCCGAGATGGGTCGACAGGTAGGTCTTGAGAATGTTTATGACTACTCCGATAAGGGCTGCGACTGCGCCGATGAAAATGCCCCTGTATCGAGCTATCTGCCGGGATGGACTTCATTGCATGAAGTCAAAAAGTGTGCGGATTCGTGTTGCGGCGATGACGGTATTTTGCTGAAGCGCTATGAGCGCGAGGCCAATCCATCTTCTGTGTCAGAAGTAAAATAGCCACTGACTAGGTGCGAGAGACGGTCTCATGATCAAGGCAGGCATTATTGGTGGAAC
>RGTL01000035.1 GCA_010025385.1 Gammaproteobacteria bacterium
CGTTGGTGGTGGTGCTGGTGATCTACCACTTGTGGTGCGGGCACCTGGTCAAACAATTCAAAGAAGAACGCAACACACACGGCCACGTCTTTTACCGCTGGTTTAATGAATTCCCGGTTCTCATCCTGATCGCGGCTGTTTTGCTGGTCGTACTCAAGCCCATCTGATCGGGCGAGCGCTGTGTTTCAGATCGTCCTCTATCAGCCGGAGATTCCACCGAACACCGGCAATATCATTCGGCTTTGCGCCAACACCGGCTGCTCGCTTCATCTGATTGAGCCTCTCGGATTCTCACTCGACGCGCGTGAATTAAAACGGGCCGGGCTGGATTACGCAAAAGAGGTGTCCGTAATACGCCATCAGCATTTTCGCGATTTCTTCCAGCAAGTCGATTCACAGCGGGTATTTATGTTTTCCACAAAACACCAAAGCGCCTACAGCCACGGCCGGTACCAATCTGGCGACGCGCTGGTTTTTGGTCCGGAGACTCGGGGACTGCCCGAGGACATACTCAACATGGTCGGCCCAGAGCAGCGCGTAACGATCCCGATGCGCCCCTCCAGCCGAAGCCTGAATTTGTCGAACGCGGTTGCTATTGGCGTGTACGAAGCCTGGCGCCAGTGCGCGTTCGAAGGCGCCGCAGAATCCTTCGACTAATCCTTCGACTAAAGGTCGATCGTGGCGATCTTCAGGCCTGACAGTTTCAGGGCAGCGGCCACGACCGGTAACTCCTCTGGAAACAGTTCCACCTTAGCCCCCACATAAATAGCCCCGAGCGAGTCGACCTGCACACGCTGCGAAGGCCTTTTCGCCCCAAGTGATGCGAGTGCGCGATTCAGGACCGCGCCCGTCTCGCCTTTTACGGTATCGCAAAAATACAACTGATTCTTGCTCGGACGATAAACCGCTTCATGAATCGAAAGGCGATTGACTAACCAGGCCTCAAGGATACGGTCGCGCGAAACGCCCGGTCGCATGTTTGCGATATCCACCAGCTCCGGTCCGCGAAACTTACTATAAACTCGGTCTCCCAAATTTGCTCCGGATACGCCAGAACCGATGTCCATCGTCCAGCGCCTTGTATCGTTTGTGCGCACGGCTTGCGAAAACCGTGCGGTGCCGTCGGTCGCCCGACTGTACCGACCAAATGAAAATATACCGGATCGGCGGGACAAGAAATTTGGCGTGCTGATGCTCAGCGACGGCAGTTGTGGGTTTTTCTACGCCGGGTTTGACGATACCAAGACGGCGCTTCGTACCATGGATCTGAAAGCCTTCGAAGGCGTCGACACCATCGCACTCATCGGCCAGTGCCTGAGCGACGAGCCACTCCAAAGAGCGCTTGGTTTTGGCGCCCTAAACGCCGTCAGTCAGCATCTGTGGCGGTCCGCCGGAACGAAGTTGGACCAGGCTACTGATCCCGTCGGCCATCTGGACGTGGGAAACGCCGCCCACGTGGGTATGGTGGGATTTTTTCCGCCCCTGGTCAAAAGATTCGCGGCGGCAACAACCCGCCTAACGGTGATTGAGAAAGATCCAGACTTGCTCACTCGCACAGGCGCGTTCAAGATGAGCGCCGATGTCGCTGCGCTCGCCGATTGCGATCGCGTCCTGATCACCGGGTCGACCCTGATCAACCACACGCTGGATGACGTCCTCGATCAGTGCAGCCCGAAGGCGCAGGTCGCGCTTATCGGGCCCACGGCCTCATGTCTCCCCGACCCGCTTTTTGAGCGAGGGATTAATGTGATCGGGAGTATCACTGTCAACGACAGCGTGCTTCTGATTTTTACGGCTTCTATGTTGATCAAGGGATAGACAAAGCGCTTCTCGAGATCAAAACCAGAAAAGACGCCTCATGACCGTCTCATCAAACTCCAGCGATCTCGATCTCGGACAGCAAAAGGTCCTGCCCGAATGGATTGACTACAACGGTCACATGAACGTGGCCTACTACGTTCTTGCTTTTGATCAAGGCGTTGATGCGCTGATGCACCGAATAGGCATCACGCCAGACTATCTCGACGAGGAAAAATGCTCGACGTTCACGCTTGAGATGCACATCAACTATCTGCAGGAGCTACACCTGGACGACCCGCTGCAGCTGACCTGCCAACTGCTGGACGCCGACAGTAAACGGGTGCACTACTTTATGCGGATGTACCACGCGACCGAGGGCTATCTGGCCGCCACCAGCGAGCAGATCATGATGCACGTCAGCCTGGAAACCCGCCGCTCCTCAGCGTTTCCCGACTCGATTTACCAGACGCTGTCCCACTTGCTGGATGCGCATCGGACGCTGCCCCGTCCCGAACAAGCCGGACGCGTGATCGGCATTCCGCGGCGCTGAAGATCAGCCGGGGGCTTAACCCCCTAGCTTCTCAATGATGCCATCCAGCTCGTCAAGCGAGTTGTAGACAATGACCAAGCGGCCCGACTTGCCGTCTCGCGACTCAAGATGAACGGGCGCTGCCAGTGTTTCCGACAGCGATTCTTCCAGTCGCAAAATATCGCGGCTTTTGCGGTTCTTGGATTTTTTCTTCCCGCCTTTCTGCTCCTGCTCCTCAAGGAAGCGCCGCACCCAATCCTCCGTTTGGCGGACCGATAAGCGCTTGGAGATGATGGCCTTGGCCACCACCACCTGTTGGTTCTTGGGAAGCGACAGAAGGGCTCGAGCATGACCGGCTTCGATCAAGCCCGCTTCTAGATGCTCTCTCACCAACGTATCCAGTTTGAGCAGACGAAGGAGGTTGGTCACCGCTGTTCGCGAGCGACCCACCGCATCCGCAACCTGCTGATGCGTCAGACCAAATTCATCCAACAGCCGTTTGAACCCAGCGGCTTCTTCAATCGGACTTAAGTTCTCGCGCTGGATGTTTTCAATCAGGCCCACCGCCAGCGCCGCCTCATCCGGCACCCGTCTGACCACCGCCGGGACCTGCGTCAGGCCAGCGATCTGCGCCGCGCGCCAGCGCCGCTCGCCAGCAATCAGCTCGTAACCGCCGCCTGCCGTTTCGCGCACCAAAAGAGGCTGGATAATGCCTTGCGACGAAATAGACGCCGCCAGTTCCTGCAAAGACGCCTCGTCCATTTGGGTTCTGGGCTGATAGCGCCCCTTGCGAATCTGATTCACCATGAGCTGGCGCAGTTCGCCCTCTGCCGCTTTGACTGCAGAGGGCGACGCGCCGAGAAGCGCATCCAGTCCCTTTCCCAGCCGGGGTCGTGAACTCATACCCTCACCTCTACTGATTCAATCTGCTCGAGGTTTTGCAAAAGCTCTTTGGCCAACTCCCGATAGGCGACAGCCCCCTGGCAGGATGGGTCGTAATCGATCACGGATTTGCCAAAACTAGGCGCCTCCGCCAGACGGACGTTTCGGGGAATAACGGTCTTGTACAGCAGGTTGCCGTAGTGGGCTCCCAGCTGTTTAGATACTTCGTTGGTCAACGAATTTCGCCCGTCAAACATAGTGCGCAAAAGACCCTCAATGACCAGATTCGGATTAATGCCGTTTCGCAGGCGCCGGATGGTGTCATCCAGACCGCTCAGACCCTCAAGGGCATAGTACTCGCATTGGACCGGAATCAATACGGAATGAGCCGCAACCAGCGCATTGAGGGTCAGGATGTTCAGCGCCGGCGGGCAGTCGATCAAAATAAAACGATAATCACTCAGCCCATCCAATATTGTCTTTAGCCGAAAATTATCGCCTTCTTCCTCGTGAGTAATTTCTGCTTGCGCGCCGGCGAGGCCAGGCTCCGCGGGCAGAAGATCAAAGCCAGAAGCCGTCTCGACAATGGTCTCGGCCGCTGTGCTCTCGCCAAGCAGCACCTGATAGATGGTGCTCGTCAGGCGGTCTCGCGGCACACCGCTACCCACCGTTGCATTAGCCTGGGGATCCAAATCAACCAGCAGCACGCGGGCCTCCGAGCGGGCGAGTGCAGCCGCAAGATTAATCGCCGTCGTGGTTTTACCCACGCCGCCTTTCTGGTTGGTAACCGCGATGATTCTGCTCAAGTTGCTACCCAGGTAGTCCTTCTATCAACACCATATGCCTTCTCGCCGAAAGGCCGGGAACCGAAACCGGTATGACCTGCGCTGCCTCTCTTTGATCCCGATCAAGAGCGGTCAGTTCGTCATCGGGATAAACGCCTTTCATGGCAATAAGACGAAGCCGCGGATGGCAAAGGTGGGCTGTCATCTTCAACAGGCTGGCAAGCGATGTCACCGCGCGCGCCGTTAGCGTATCAAAATTTTCGTCGGCTCGGTAATCCTCCACCCGACCTTCGAAAACCGACAGGTTTTTTATGCCGAGCCGCGCTTTGACTTCCCGTAAAAAACCCGCCTTCTTGCTCCGACTTTCGACCAGGGTCCAATGCTCGTCTGGGTGGGCCAGGGCCAGAACCGCGCCGGGAAATCCGGCCCCCGAACCCACGTCCATGGCAGCAGGCCCCCGAGTATGAGGTGCAATACTGAGGCTATCGAGCAGATGGTGGGTCAGGATTTTCTCGCGATCATCTAAAGCGGTGAGATTGTGGGTGGCGTTCCAACGCCGCAAAAGATTGATATAGGCGATCAGTTTTTCGAGATCCGAATCGGCCAGGGCGAGTTTCAGCTGCTGAGCGCCCTCCTGCAGGCCGCTCAGCAGATAGCGCTTGTCGGCCTGACTCAGCGTACTCAAGCCGCCGAGCGCAAATGCTGGCGTTTCAGATGCACCAGAATTAAGGATATCGCCGCGGGCGTGATCCCCGACAGCCGTGCCGCCTGGCCTACCGTTAGCGGCCTGTGGGCAGTGAGAATCTGCAACACTTCCGTCGACAAACCCCGCACGCTTGCGTAGTTGAGATCATCGGGAATGCGGGTATCCTCGTGCCGGCGCGCTCGCGCGATCTCGTCGCGCTGGCGATCGATGTAGCCTGCATATCGCGCCTCGATTTCCAACTGCTCAATCACGGCAGCATCCGAGATTGGCTGCCAGTTTTCAATTAAGCCGCAAACATCGCCATAGCCAACTTCCGGTCGGCGCAAAAGATCGGCCAGCGTTTGCTCTCGACTCAGCATCTGCCCGAGCACGCGCTCGACCCGCGCGTTTGGAACCTCGCCCGGTCTAACCCAGGTCGCGCGCAGCCGCGCGCGCTCAGTATCCAGCAGGTCGCGTTTGGTAGCAAATACCCGCCAGCGATCATCGCCCACCAAGCCGAGCGTACGACCGATTTCCGTTAACCGCAGATCAGCATTGTCTTCGCGCAACTGCAGTCGATACTCCGCGCGTGACGTAAACATGCGATACGGCTCACTCACGCCACGTGTGACCAGATCATCAATCATCACTCCGATGTATGCCTCTTCCCGCTTGGGCCACCAGGGTGCCTCGCGCCGGCTTAAGCGGGCTGCATTCAGCCCGGCCACCAAACCCTGTCCCGCCGCTTCCTCGTAACCGGTGGTGCCGTTTATCTGGCCGGCAAAGAACAGGCCTTGGACCGCGCGGGTCTGCAGCGACGGCAACAGATCGCGCGGGTCGAAATAGTCGTACTCGATGGCGTAGCCGGCGCGGGTAATACGCGCGTGCTCGAAACCTTTGATGCTGCGGACCATGTCCCACTGGATATCAAAAGGCAGGCTGGTGGATAGGCCGTTGGGATAAATCTCGTGGGTGGTTAAGCCCTCAGGCTCCACGAATATCTGATGAGAGGCACGATCAGCAAATCGCACCACTTTATCCTCGACCGACGGGCAGTAGCGTGGCCCCACGCCCTCAATTTTTCCCCCGTAAAGCGCCGATCGGGAAAGCCCGGCGCGGATCAGATCATGTGTCTTTTCCGAGGTGGCTGCAATGTGGCAATTCACCTGCTGCGGGTGATCGGCGGGGGTGCCGGTAAATGAGAAGTTGGGTGGTGGTGACTCTCCCGGTTGCGACTCAAGCTGGGAAAAATCGATCGTCCGTCCGTCGATTCGCGGAGGCGTACCCGTCTTCAGTCGGCCGGTGCGCGGACAAATCTCCCGCAGACGTTTGGCCAGCACCACCGCTGGTGCATCGCCCGCCCGACCCCCAGGCTGGGTTTCGCTACCGACATGAATCTTCCCGTTGAGAAAGGTCCCGGTGGTCAGCACCACGGCGCCGGCACGAATCTCAATGCAATCGCCGGTTACGATGCCCCTTACACGCCCGCCTTCAATTCGAATGTCATCAACGGATTGTTGAAGGATGGAAAGGCCGGCCTGATTCTCAACCGCTTCGCGAATCGCCTGACGATAAAGCACCCTGTCAGCCTGCGCCCGTGTGGCGCGCACAGCGGGCCCTTTTCGCGAGTTCAAGATGCGAAACTGGATGCCTGCCCGGTCAGCCGCTTTTCCCATCACCCCGTCAAGGGCGTCAATTTCCCTGACGATGTGGCCTTTCCCAATGCCGCCGATCGCCGGATTACAGGACATTTGGCCGACCGTTTCGATCGTATGCGTAACGAGCAACGTCTTCGCACCGGTGCGGGCGGACGCCAACGCGGCCTCCGTTCCAGCGTGTCCGCCACCAATTACGATGACATCGAAATCTTCGGGATACTGCATGATAGGCGCCTGATCGAGTGATCAGTTCTGATAGTAATAATCGTAGCGGTTGAGGATTTTGCTGGTGAAAGACCAGGCCTCGCCGTGCGTCACCGAATTATCGTCGATGATGACCTTGGTATAAAGTTTATCGCCGTGTTGTGCTTTCAGAGCGGTCAGACGACGGTGCAAATCCGTCTCGGATACCGCTTCCTCAAGGCCACCAGCGATGGGTCTGATGGAATAGCGACGGGCTTCACCGTCTTTTCTGAACCGCACCTCCACAACGAATCGCCCAACCGTGCTGCGCGCCGGGCGAACCAGGCGGTTGTACTTGCTCTCGAGGTCGGAATGCTGTTCTCGAAGCACATCGAGTTCCTGCTGATGCGCTGTCATCAACAGTTCGCGCTCTCGGGTGAATTTGGCCACCTCATCGGCGTATTCGGCACGTAGATACGCCAGCTCCTCCTTCGTCAGACGGTATTCGAGGGCGGTCTCAGCAAGCTGGGCGCTAAGCGCCTCGCCCTCCAGTTGGCTCGCCTGTAGGGCCCTCTCGTTGCTGACAGACGCTCGCAACAGCGTCGCAAGTTCTGCGCGCAACGCCGTGATCTCGGTCTCTAGGGACACGCGCATAACATCCAGCGTGCCGACCTGTTCAGCAAGGCGTTGGCGCTCACTCAGGAGATCATCTCGCGATTGGGTCACCACCTGGGTCTTTTCGGATTGGCTTTGGAGCGCGCCGATCAGGCGAGCCTGCTCGGTCTGCAGTTCGACCAGGGCTTGCTGCACCCGATCAAGATTCAAAGCGAGCGCCTCGCGCTCTTGTTCGGAAACTGCCAGCTGCTGTTGTCGACCGTCACGATCCGCCTGGACTTGATCCAGCTGCTGGGTAAGGGCGGCTTTTTCCTCAGTGAGAACTTCTCTTACGCCGGTAAGATCGGCGACTTCGCCTTGAAGGGCGGCTATGTTTTTCTCAAGCGAGGCAATCTGCGATTGCATCTGCTGCTGAGTTTCGAGAAGCATCGCTTTGTCCTCACCTAAAGCCTGCCGCTCCGCCTGGACTTGATCCAGCTGCTGGGTAAGGGCGGCTTTTTCCTCAGTGAGAACTTCTCTTACGCCGGTAAGATCGGCGACTTCTGTGAGTAAAGCGAGTATCTCTTGCTGTCGCTCGGTGGCTGTCTGCTCGGCGGCTGATTTGGCCTGCTCGCTGCGCTCCAGCGCCGCCTGCAGTTGCGTAACCGAGTCGCCAAGCGTAGCGATTCTTATCTCCAGTTCGCTCTGCTGATTGGTCATCGTTTCCGTCTGGCTCATCGAATCGCGAAGCTGCTGAACCAGCTCGGTGTTGCGCATCAGGATCACAATGAGAGACACCAGAAAGATCAGGACCACAACGGTCATGATGTCAGTGAAAGAAGGCCAGACGCTGTCCTCATCCGAGCGCCCGCTCACCGAGGGGGAAATCCTCAGGTCAACAAACCCATCCGAGCGGGTAATCGCCATCGTGTGTACCGCTTAACTCTCAGGCTCGTTAAGCCGAAAGCCTTCTCTGAGCACCTTGGTCATCTTGGTAAGGCCATCGCTGTTGCGCTGCATTTCATCGCGATAACTCACAAAGAGATTGCGTAATTCTTCAGCGACCTGTGCATAACTGGCCTGCGATTGATCCAGTCTCTCGACCAGCGCGGCCGCAGTCCTCACGATCTGACTCAGCTGTTCGGCGGCCCTCTCCGGTTCGATTTGAAAACGCGGCAATAACTGCCGGCTGGTAGCGGACTCGATCCGGCTCACCACGTGGGTTTGGGCATCCATCAGGCGTAGATAAAAATAGCCGAAAAAAAGATAGGTGAATATCGCGGTCATCGTCGTCGATAACGCCGTCGACATGCCGTGGATGATCATGTCGAGACCACCCATCTCTGTGGTAGCACGAATCACATCAGAAGCGCCAAGGAGCGCAATCGAAAGCGACACGATCGTGCCGAACACACCGGTCAGGATCAGCACGTTGTGGACGAATTTCGGGAAGCTTACGCGGCTTGACTCCAGCGCCACTAAAGTGGCCGCCAGCGCGCTGTGGTTGATGACCGCGTGTTGGCGATGCAGATCCTCAAGCGCCTCATAGCGCCTGGCGATCAGGGTATCGTGGCCCACGCCCTCGAGTGCCGGTATCCCATCATTCAGGTTGTTCAGCAGCCGACTAACGGCGCGCTCTTCCACACTCAGCCGATTGAACTCTCGAACGATGTGATAGATGCCCGCCAGAAACAACAGCAAGATGCCGCCGTTGATGAACCAGCCTACGTTGGTTATCTGATTTTCCGCGTAGACCGCTCGCAGAAAGTCAGCCTGCCACAGACCGATGACTACAACGGCAACGGCCAGCACCATCAGCTGAGTGAGGATTTTTCCTGAGTACCGCTCTTCCGTGTAATCCATGGGTATGCCCTTTCTCCTCTCGGTCGTTCCGCCGGGCTTTGAGGCTTTGGCTGGTTCTAAAACGATGAGTCAGCCTCTCTAAACTCTTGAGAACCATTATGACCGGCGTGCATTATTGTCGCCATGACAGAGCGTAGCGGGAGTCGCTGGGTCAGTCCCGGTCGATTGACCCGAGTCACCCGTTCTGACAAAGCCACAGGTCACATTATTGTGCTATTTTGTAGTACATTATATTTATGCCGGCGAGAAGAAAACCCCCTCCCGAGTGGTGGCTGCTCGGTTATCTCGTTCAGTATCAAAGAACAGATTTATTCAAAGAAATTGAGGCTTTAGGAGGGGATCCACAATTGCTTTACCGAGCGGCCGCTGTCTCAGCAGAAAAGCTCCCCTCAGCAGATTATCGAAGACTCGCCAAAGCCTGGGCAGTCAGGCAACACCGCCTAAAAAAGCAAAGCTAACTTAATCTAATGTACTACTCTGAAGTACTTTAAATTTTTCCTTTTACTTGCCGATACAAAAAGACGAGAAGATCTCCCCCAGAAGATCTTCGGTGCTGAATGCGCCAGTAATCTCTCCAAGAGCAGCGTGGGCCAAGCGTAGATCCTCAGCTGCCAGCTCTACCGCACCTGCTTGCATGGCGCTCTCGATAAACGTTCCCGTTTTTTCTAGTGCGTTGAGGTGGCGCCGCCTCGCAAGAATGAGATCCTGGGATTCGCCCGTGAAGCCAAGCTCCGAACGTATGGCATCGCAAAGAAGGTCCAGCCCAGCGTCGCCGGTCACGCTTATCGATACCGTTGTAGGTCGGTGAGCCTTTTGAATGCCAGGGGGGCGACCGGTTATATCCACCTTATTAAAAACCAGAATCGTTTTGTTGGCATGCGACCACTCTTTCCAGACCGCTCGCTCGTGAGAGTCCGCATCTGCATCATCGAGAACCACCAAAACCAGATCAGCAACACTCATCGCTTCATGCGCCCGTCGCACACCCTCTGCTTCGATCTCGTCGCCTGTTGCTCGAAGGCCAGCCGTATCGACCAGATGAACCGGAAGGCCGCCTAAATCCAGCGATACCTCAATAAGATCTCGGGTGGTTCCTGGGGTCGCACTCACAATAGCTTTTTGAGACCCTGCTAGCGCGTTCAAAAGACTTGACTTGCCGGCGTTTGGCGGACCGGCAATGACCACCGATGCGCCTTGGGTGAGCAAAGCCCCCGGGCGCGAACGATCCAGAATGGTATGCAAGCGACCCTTTATCTGCGATAAGCGGGCATCGATATCCTCGGATGAAACCACATCGACAGGCTCGTCTGAGAAATCTATATTGGCTTCGATTAAAACCCTAACGTCCTCGATTCTTTGCCTAAGATCTTCTATCTCCTGTGAAAATCTGCCAGACAAAGATCTCATTGCTGAGCTTGCGGCGGCAGCCGTCTGGCTTGCAATCAGATCAGCCACGGCCTCGGCTTGTGCGAGGTCCATGCGGCCGTTTAGAAACGCTCTTTCGGTGAATTCGCCCGGTTTTGCAACCCTCGCCCCCAAATCCAGGAGACGACTGAGTACCTGATCCAAAACGACAGGCGAACCGTGGCAATGCAGCTCCAGCGTGTCTTCGCCGGTGTAGGAATTGGGGCCTTTAAAAAAAAGTGCCACCGCCTGATCAATTGTCTCTCCGCTCGCGTCCTTCAGCAGGCGGGTCGTCGCGACCCTCGGCTCGGGCAGCCGGCCCATGAGCGAGTTCGCTATCTGTGTCACTTTAGGACCCGACACACGAATGCTGCCGATGCCCGCCATGCCGGGCGCGCTGGCCCGAGCTGCTATGGTCTCTTGCTCTAGATCCATGAGCTCAGGAGCTGCTCATGCTGATCAGGTTTTGCTGTCCGCCGCCTCAATGCGTCGGGTGATCACCCACTGCTGGCCGATGGACAGCACGTTATTCACCAACCAGTAAAGTACCAGGCCGGACGGGAACCAGAGGAAAAACACCGTGAAGACCACCGGCAACGCCATCATGATTTTCTGCTGCATAGGGTCCATCGGCGCCGGATTGAGCATCTGCTGAGCAAACATCGAAGCGCCCATCAGAATCGGGAGGACGTAATAAGGATCTTGCAAAGAAAGATCCTGAATCCAAAGGGCGAAAGGCGCCTGTCGCAACTCCACACTTTCCAATAGGACCCAATAAAGAGCAATAAAAACAGGTATTTGGATAATGATCGGGAGGCAACCGCCCAACGGGTTGATCTTCTCTTTTTTGTAAATTTCCATCATCGCCTGCTGGAACTTCTGCTTGTCATCACCAAAGCGTTCCTTCAGCGTTTTCATTCGCGGCTGCATTTTTTTCATGCGCGCCATCGATTTATAACTCGCCGCAGATAGCGGGAAGAAAATGAGTTTGATCAGCAGCGTCAACAAGATGATGGCCACACCCCAGTTATTAACGGCCCTGTGGATATACGTCATCACCCAAAAAAGAGGTGACGAAACTGGGGTTAACCAGCCGTAGTCGACGGTGAGCTCCAGTTTGTTCTCAGCCTTGATCATTCGCTCGGTTTCTTTTGGACCGACGAAAAGACGTCCACCTAACACTCCTATATCGCCTTTTTCCACCACCGTCGGCTGCGTTGTCTTGTAACCGATCAAGTACCGGGGGGCGCTGTCACGCTGCGTCACGTTGCTGTAGAACTCATAGTTCGTTCCGGGGTTTGGTAACAACGCCCCGACGAAATAATGCTGAAGCATTGCGACCCAGCCTGAGCTCGTTGCGCGTGACAAGTTCGCTTCATACATCTGCTCGAAGTCAATCTTCTGATACTTGTCCTCGGGGGTGAAAATGGCGCCGCCTTTGTAGGTCGGCATCGCCCCGAAAAACCCTAGGCCGCTTCCAGGCTCTACCACCTGGGTACGCAGAATCTGCTCGTACTGGTAGCCCTG
>RGTL01000341.1 GCA_010025385.1 Gammaproteobacteria bacterium
TCATCAAGCACATTGCAGAAACAGCCGTGCGCGAAAAACACATCGGAGCCGGCATCCAGCAGATCCGGCAAAAGATTGGTCATCGTATCGCATTCGGAACCACCGACTCGAGCGAAGCGTACGCCAGAAAGCGCACGAAGGTATTGCCCAGTAAGGCTCCATGTCCAGAACTGTTGCAACTGGTTCATTTTCTGCTGGCGGTAACGCGCCAGAACGCCGGATGCGGACTCCGCATCTATCGCGCCGACATGGCCTCCGGTGAGACGAACAAAAAGACTTACTAATATTGAACTTGACAGAATACTGAGCCAAATGCCGGCGATAGCCGATCCCAAAAGTCCAAACACTTCCCACGTCAGCACTTTGCCGGACGATCGTATGAGCGACTGAATCGCGTCGAATCCGAGAAACTGCAGCGATATCAGAGCCGTCATTCCCATGGGGGCGATCACGAGGGCAAACTCAAGGAGAGCCTGCAAGCTCACATTACGCGTTTCGCGCAGCACCGTATTCGGCCTGGTGCCGATTACGCGCTGGACGCGTCGCAAGAGCCGATGACCCGCCACGGCGTCTGCCGGCACGCCCGTTAATAACGCGCGGTCTGGCGCTGCGCTTTCAAGGGATGACAGCGGTGTCAGCCAGGATTCGTCTCCCAGTGAAGCGCCCGCCGCAAGCGTAGCGCGCGTTCCTACTTTCGCCCCGCGGCCCACGTACACCCCCGCCAAAACCAAAGCGTTCTGCTCCCATCGTACCGTGCTGATCTGCGCCGACGATTGAACAATCGCGCCTTCAGCAAAGGTGATCAACCTCAATGGCCCCATCAATTCCACGCTTTGCGCGATGTGAGCGGAAGTCGCGATCCTGGCACCCAAATGCTGCAGAAACCAGCGAAAAATGCGTGGACTTCGCACCATATTTTTAGCGGGGCGCAAGACCAGGGACTGCTGCTGTTCAATCCACCAGCACCGCAGATGAACGGTGGAAAACTTAGCGTATCGGCCTGGGCGAATCGGTGAAAGCGAGTGCGAGGGTTCCAGTAATCCAAGAATTTTGACCCAGCCTAGATTCAAGAACGGTAAAGAGAGATAAATCCCAAAGCCGACGCCACTCAAGATCAAAAAAGACATGAGATTACCGCTGAGAAGCATGGCCTCGGCATCACTCAAGCCGATCGCGGCTACCGCCACCAGCAGAAGCGGTAAACGCAGAATGACAATGCCAAGCGCTTGAAGCGCGCTGAACCAACGAAAGTCGAGTATCGGAAAAGCCTCCTGATAATCTTCTATCGATAGCTCGTCGACTTCATCGACAATCGTCTGGGCCTTCCCGGGTTCTTCGCCGCCTCTGAGCCGCGCTAACGCGGCAACGCCCCGGGCAGACTTAGACTCGCCGAGAAGATTTCTTACTGAGATACGGTAGCCATTCGATTGAAGTTTTTGACTGAGTTGGGCAATGGCAATCGAGTGCGCGCCCCAGTTAATAAACTCATCGTCGAGGCTCAAGCTATCTCCAAGTACCGAACGGCAGATCTGCAGAACATCTTCATCAACCTGATCCAACGACGATCGGCTACCTTCATCCGATACGGCAGGCGGAGCCTGAGACGGCATCTTCTCGGCGGATATATCCGGCAAGGCGCGTCGATCTATCTTTCCTGATGCCGACACCAGATTGAAGCTCTCCACCTGAAAATATCGTGAGGGAACCGCATATGCTGGAAACGACCTTCTTAGACTCTCTTGTGCCCTCTCAATCCACGGCGCCTGCAAC
>RGTL01000342.1 GCA_010025385.1 Gammaproteobacteria bacterium
CCGATGCACTCACGGATATCCTCGATTCGACCCTCTTCTATTTTTTTGGGCAAAAAAGGATCAGCAATGGATGGGCGGGCGGCGCCAATCATATCGAGGACGCCGCGCTTGATCTGCGAGACCATGGCATCAGCCGAAGTGAATCGGCCCACGCCCACCACCGGTTTGCTCGTTACCTTCTTGACGAACGCGACGTAGGGTTCCTGGGCACCCTCCTCACCAAACCGCGCGGTGACTGAGTCGTTGGCCCAGTCACTGACGTTAACGTCCCAAAGATCAGGCAGTTCTGCCAGCATTTCGACGACTTCACGACCCTCAGTCTCACTGGTGATTCCCGCGTCGCCCAGAAGCTCATCCACCGCAAAGCGAATGGCTACCCCGCAGCGATCGCCGACCGCTTCTTTGGTGTCTTCGAGCAATTCACGAGTGAGCCGGACCCGATTTTCCAGCGAACCGCCATACTCGTCCGAACGCTTGTTCGCGCGTCGGCTAATGAAATGCATCGGCAGAGACAGATTGTGCCCCGCGTACACGTATACGATATCGAAACCGGCGTCGCGCGCACGTACAGCGGCCTGACGATGCCAGCGACGCACATCCGCAATATCCCGTTTTGTCATTGCACAGGCCTGAACCGGATCGAAACTATTTACGGGTAGATCAGACACGCCAAGAACCGGCAGTCGCGAGTGGCGGTTGGAGGCGTTGTGACCGCTATGGACCAGCTCAATCGCTGCCAGGGAGTCATGGGCGTGAACTCTTTCCGTCATGAGCGACAGGCGGTCCGCGTCACCATCATCCCACAGGCGGGCCTCAGCGTACGGCAGCACATCACTCGAAACATGTATGTCGCACTCTTCCGTCGCGACAACCGCCCAGCCACCCTCGGCTTTCACCCCCCGCATGGCAGCCACGCTATTGGGCATCAGGTGCCCCATACCATTGCAATGGGGGACCTGATAAAAACGGTTACGGGCCGTAACCGGTCCAATCTTGACCGGCTCAAAAAGAATGTCGTATCGGGGATCTCTCGTCATAACCAGTACTCGCGGGCGGTCTGTTGAGCCTACCGCTTTAAAGCTGATGGTAATTGATCAGCGGGATACTGTATCAGACGACGCGATACTCGCTTTTCTTCAACACACCTCGCCAGCAACGGGGGCGACGGGTTAGGGCTTTCTCGATCCGCCGGGCACGGGTGACAACCATTTTGGCAATCAGGTACAAACGAAACTTGATCCCGTTGTAGGAAAACACGGAGAAATAAATCGGCTGATAGCGCCAGAACGCATAAGGGTCTTTTCCGGCAAGACCGGGGCCATGGTAGGAACGAAAAGCGCTCAGGGTCGCGTAATCCACTTTGGCATCGCGGGTCGCCGACTCAAAGTGCAGCAGACGAATACCTGGAGCCGTGATGCAGCGCAGACCGCGGGCGCGAGCACGAAGACAGAAATCCACATCCTGAAAACTGTTCGGAAACGCCTCGGAGAACCCGCCCAACTCTTCGAATGTCGACTTACGGGTACACAAGAAGGCGCCGCTGATGGACGTGGTCTCATGATCGGCGAGATAACGGTGCATGGCGTCACCCACTCCATCAGCACCGACCTCAGGCACATAGTGCACGGCTGAATCCCGTCCAACGTTATCGCCACAGGACTGCACGGTCCGATCATTGTTCTGCATCAAGCCACCAACACAGGCGACATCGTCCTCGTTCAGAATCGAGACGATATCGGAGAGCCATCCTGCGGTCTGCATGTCCGTATC
>RGTL01000343.1 GCA_010025385.1 Gammaproteobacteria bacterium
TCAGATGGTTAAATCTCTAAGCGTCGATCCGGGGGCCACGGTTCGCCAGGCAATTTTTGCCTCAAAGATTTGCGATGAATTTCCTGAGATTGATCTAAGCCAGAACCCAGTCGGAATTTATTCAAAGAAAGTGCCGCTCGATCACGTGCTGAAAAACGGAGATCGCGTGGAAATTTATCGTCCGTTGAAAGTGAGCCCGAAAGAGGCGCGACGACTGCGGGCAGAAAACGCGCGTTCGGCTAAAAACGCCCAGCCCGATAAAAAGGCTTAACCCGTTCTAGTCGCCCGGCGTGATGGCGTCCCAGAGATTAGAGAAAAACCCGGGCGAGTCTTCTTCCAGATCCGGCTGAATAGCGCCAGGTAGCCCGGCTCCTTCGACTTCTGTGCGGGTAACAAGATCATTTTCAAACCAGATACTGAGGCGATATTGGGTTACCTGCTCGCCCTTGGCTGGATCCAGGCTGTAAAAGTAATCCCACCGATTGGCATGAAAAGGGTCTTCAATTAGGGGGGTGCCGAGGATAAAGCGGACTTCATTGCGGCTTGTCCCCGGGGTAAGTTTTTCGATCTGCTCGGCGCTGATCACATTGCCCTGCTGAATCTCAACGCGATAGCTGCGCACGCATCCGCCCATGATGAGGCCCGCGAGGATTACAGCCACAGTCAGTGGCTTAAGTAAAAGACGAAAATAAGCGGGGCGCATCTTTTGAATCATACTGCAGCGTGCCTCAGGCGGGCGCCTCAGTTGGGCTCAATCTTTTTTGCATGGCGATCTCATCGCAGTTATTGAACTTGGGGCAGGTCACGCAAACACCAAAGACCTTCTCCGGAAGACTTTCCATCGAAACGATTTGATACCCCAATTTCCGAAAAAAGCCCGGCACGTAGGTGAGGGCGATCATCCGGGACAGCCCTCGCTCCTGACCCATCCTCTCGATTACGCTGACGAGATTGCGACCGTGTCCTTTGCCCTGAAA
This sequence comes from Gammaproteobacteria bacterium, assembly GCA_010025385.1. GTDB lineage: Bacteria > Pseudomonadota > Gammaproteobacteria > Arenicellales > UBA868 > UBA868. The sequence continues at coordinate 978 of RGTL01000343.1, forward strand.
TTCGGGGGTCACGGCAAGGCTCCTGACCTCACCGAGCTCGGTGGTAAAGGTCTCAAGCGACGCACAGCCAATGACTTCATCATTTTCTGTCGCCACGATGAACGCATCCAGGCGCTTGGCGATCTCGGTCTCGGGTCGCGAGAGCAGTTTGCCGTCCTCGGCATAGCCATTTAAAAGGCCGTGGATAAACGGAACGTCGCTTTCGGTAGCGCTGCGGGTGGATAAGCTCATCATTGGACGCGTGCGAGTAATTCGCCAGCATGGGCGCGAGTCGTTTGCGTTATTTCAACGCCGCCCAGCATTCTTGCAATCTCTTCGGTTCGCTCATCGTTTTCTAGGGGTTGAATGTCGACCTGGGTTTCGTCTGTGTTGATTCGGATCACCCGCAAATGCTGATGCCCCTGTGCGGCAACTTGAGGCAGATGGGTAATGCACAGCACCTGACGTGCCCCTGCACTGGCCCGCAGCTTCTGGCCGACAATGTCTGCTACCCGTCCGCCAATACCAACATCCACCTCGTCGTAAATCGTGCAGGGCGCGGCTGAATCCTGAACCATCGTTAGCTGAATCGCAAGACTGATGCGCGAAAGCTCGCCGCCCGACGCTGCCCGCTCGAGCGCCGCCCATTCAAGATCAGGCCCGGGCTGGATTTCAAATTGGACGCTCTCCCGGCCATGTGGCGGTCGCTGGTCGGCGTCGTGTGGCTTTAAACGCACTTCAAACCGTGCCGCTTCAAGACCAAGCGAGGGCAGCTGGTCGTTGACCGCCTTACTCATGGAGGTAGCAGCCTTG
>RGTL01000344.1 GCA_010025385.1 Gammaproteobacteria bacterium
TGGGAACTACGACTACTTCCAAGATTTTATCTTTCAGCAGGATGGACGCCTGCGGATCCGCTTAATCTCCACGGGCATTGACGCAACAAAGGGTGTCTTCTCCGCCTCCCTCGATGATCCGAAGGCGGGGAAAGAAACGAAAACGGGAACGCTGATCGCACCTCACCGCCTTGGAGTTAATCACGATCACTTCTTTAGCTATCGCATCGATCTCGACATTGATGGCGAAGAAAACAACTTCGTCCGCCAGCGGCTTGTTGCTGAGCCGCAACCAAAGGAGTCGCCGAGGCAGGGCATCTGGACCGTTGAAAGGGAGACCGTGCCGAGCGAGCTGGCGGCGCAAACCCTCATGAAGGTCGAAACGCCTGCGTTACTGACCTTTGTCAGCAGCTCGGAACGAAATCGGATGGGGTACCCGACGGCCTATCAGCTTATCTTCCCCAACACGCGCCCCTTGGTATCCATGGAGGACCCGATCTACCGCCGCGCAGGTTTCCTAAGGAACAACCTTTGGGTAACGCGCTATAAGGAAGACGAGCTCTTCTCCGCCGGGACCGCGGTAAATCAATCCGCTGCCAACCAAGGCCTTCCGGTCTACGCCTCTGATAATGAAGCGATCGTCGGAACGGACCTCGTTGCCTGGCCCATGATCGGCTTTCATCATGTCCCCATGGCCGAGGATTGGCCCGTTATGCCCGCAAAGGTTGATGAGATAGAGCTCAAACCTCGGAACTTCTTTGACCGTAATCCCGCCCTGGATGTGCCGGAGTAGCGCTGAGGTACGGCATCCCAACGAACTGCTCATTCCGAGCCAGCGAAACCGGCTCGGACAGGGCTCAGCCGCCGCCCTTCGGAAGCTGCCCTAACAAATCCCGTCAAAGCCACTTCCACTTGCGCCCGCAGGTCCCGTGGGGCGTCGGGATTCCCATATGTGGACGACAAGCATCGGCGCGAGCCCCATGCTCTTCCTGCTGAGCGCACTAGCTTGCTTCAGCGCCGTCAAGGAGCAAAAGGGGGAACCAAAATGCTTAAAGCCGTAATGACCACAACGCTTGCCATCGGCCTGGCCACAAGCGCACTGGCGGACCATCACGAACCCCAAGGGGGCGGGGTGGTTGCTATGCAAGCTCACTACTGCACGCTGAACGCAGGCAAAGATATGGCGGATGTCAATCAAGCGCTGGCGGGTTGGCGAAAATGGACCGAAGACTATTCCTACAATGGTTGGACTGCGGAGTTAACGCCTCAGTTTGATATTGCGGGGGGCTACGACTTTTATTGGCTCAACTTCCTTCCCTTCTCAGAAATGGCTGGGGTCTTAGACAATTGGGCCGAAACAGGGGCCGCGGCGCAGCAGGCCATTGATCAGGTTGCCTCTTGCAAGGTTGCACTCTTCGGAAGTCGCCTCAAGTACCCTTTAGTCGATGAGTCCGATCTTCAAACCACCAAAGTTCTCCACGTCGAAAGCTGTAACATGCGCGAGAACGTAGACATGTCCACCCTGCTTGCGCGCCACGATGATTTTGTGGAGCTCAACGAAGAGGCTCAGGCGGACTACATTTGGAATATTGTCTGGCCCATGGCTGGGGTGCCGGAAACCTTTGCAAACGGGCAGAAGCGCACCGACTTTGCCCACATGGTCTGGTATCCGAGCTTGACCTCCCAAATGGCGGCCCTCGACGGAGAGGCGAACGGATCTCTACGGAAGGAGCTTGCGAACTACCGCCAAGCTTTTGCCGAT
>RGTL01000345.1 GCA_010025385.1 Gammaproteobacteria bacterium
AGGCGGGCACTACTTTCCGCGAGGTATTGGACGACACACGGAGGCTGCTCGCAGAGGATTATCTGCTCAAGGGGCTGCCGGTCAACGAAATTGCCTATCTGACCGGGTTCTCAGATACCGCCAACTTCTCCCGCGCCTTCAAGAAATGGACCGGCCATTCGCCCGTTGGTTTTAGAGAGCTCGCGACGTTGCGAGATGAGCAGGCTAGCCCCTAGGCACACCAATATTGCCGGTTTTGACATGACGGCTTTCGCCATTGATTTTTATGCTGTGTGACTTCTGATCAGATTGGAATCCACGTGGCCGTCGATACCTATACCCAACTGCTGTCCGAGGCGTTGTCGTCTGTAGGAGACGCCATCGCGGTCTCAGATGTGGATGGTCGCTCCGTATCGGGAAACGAACTGCTCGGGCGCATCAACCGTATTGCCGGCCTCCTGGCTGACCTCGGTCTTCTTCCCGGCGATGGGCTTGCGCAGTTGGCGAGCAATCGTCTGGACGCGTTTGCAGTGATGGCGGCGTGTTTGCGCGCCGGTATTCGGTATACCCCGTTGCATCCACTGGGTTCGCTCGAGCAACAATCCCATATTGTGCGCGACGCGCAAGCGAAAGCACTGGTTATCGACTCCCATGCTTTCTATGAGCATGGCGCAAAGCTGGCTAAGGCATGTGAGCCCCTCGAAGTGCTGACGCTCTCCAGCGCCGAATACGGCCGGCATTTGGGGGATCTGCTCGAAGGCCGTTCGGCACCTCAATACGAACCCAAAGGCGCTGACATTGCCTGGGTCACCTACACCGGGGGCACCACGGGAGATCCCAAGGGTGTTGTACACACTCAGGCCGGTATGGCGGCGACGGCGGAGATCTCGACTAAGGCGTGGGAATTTCCCCAAGACCCGCATTTTCTGGCGTGCTCTCCGATCAGTCATGCGGCCGGATTTTTGGTGCTGCCGGTGCTTCGCTTGGGTGGCATGGTGTCCTTGATGCCGTCTTTCTCACCCAGCGCGGTGTTCGACTGTATTGAGCGCCAGGGGGTCAACACGCTTTTTCTGGTGCCAAGCATGATCTACGCTTTACTCGATCACCCCGACATCGAACGGAGAGATCTCAGCAATCTGGAACACATTATTTATGCCTCAGCGCCAATTGCTCCCGAGAGATTGAGAGAGGCGCTGCATGTGTTCGGGCCCATTCTCTATCAGTGCTATGGGCAGACCGAATGTATTCATATTTCGAGTATGACCCGGGTTGATCATGACCCCGCGGTCGCGCGGCGCTTGGAGAGCGCGGGGCGTGCCACACCCGGTATGACAATGGCTGTGCTCGACCCGACAGGCGAACCAGTCGAACCGGGTGAGGTGGGTGAGATCTGCATAAAAGGACCCTGCGTGATGAGTCAATACTGGGGGCGACCCGAGGCGACCGCAGACACGCTACGCAATGGTTGGCTGCACACGGGTGACGTCGGGCGGATGGACAATGAAGGCTTTGTCTACATTGTCGATCGGCTGAAAGACATGATCATCAGTGGCGGGTTTAATATCTATTCCCGCGATGTAGAGCAGGCGATTCAGCAAGAGGCTGAGGTCCAGGAAGTTGCCGTTGTCGGGTTGCCTGATTCGCGCTGGGGGGAGCGGGTGCACGCGATTGTGGTGCTCACCGACAGCGCGAAAACCGATGCCGATGCCCTGATTGCCTCGATCAGGGCGCG
>RGTL01000346.1 GCA_010025385.1 Gammaproteobacteria bacterium
AAACCAACATGGATGAATTCGCCATGGGTTCTTCGAACGAAACCTCGTTTTTCGGTAGCGTGCATAACCCCTGGGACATCACGCGCGTCCCGGGCGGCAGTTCCGGCGGATCGGCGGCTGCTGTAGCGGCCCGACTGGTCCCAGCCGCAACGGGTACCGATACCGGCGGCTCGATCCGTCAGCCGGCGGCCTTTTGCGGATTGACCGGCCTAAAACCGAGCTACGGGCGCGTCTCTCGCTACGGAATGATCGCGTTTGCCTCTTCACTGGATCAAGGCGGTCCCTTAACCCGCTCTGCTGAGGACGCCGCACTATTTTTCAGCGCCATGGCCGGATTTGACTCGAGAGACTCTACCTCAATGGCGCAAGAGGCCCCAAGCGTTGACGACCTATTGAGCAAGCCGCTTAAAGGTCTTCGCTTGGGTTTGCCGACAGAGTTCTTTGACGATTCCGTCGACGCCGAGGTGCTTGCCCGGGTGCGAGAGGCTCTTGATGCTCTGGAATCACTCGGCGCACAACTCGTGGATGTTTCCCTGCCGAATAGTTCGGCGGGAATTCCGTGCTATTACGTGATTGCTCCCGCAGAGGCTTCCTCGAACCTTTCGCGGTTCGACGGCGTGCGCTTTGGACATCGTTCTAGAAACGCTGCCGATCTACAGTCCCTTTACGAGCACTCGCGGGCAGAGGGGTTTGGCGATGAGGTTAAACGCCGCATCCTCATCGGTACGTATGTTCTTTCCGCCGGATATTACGATGCCTACTACTTAAAAGCGCAGAAGATTCGCCGCATCATCTCTGAGGATTTCTCCAAAGCCTTTGAGCGATGCGATGTCATCGTCGGACCCACATCCCCAACGACAGCGTTCGCGCTGGGGGAGAAAACCAAAGATCCGGTCTCCATGTACCTCAACGACATATTCACCAATACCGTAAATCTTGCGGGATTGCCTGGATTGTCGATACCCGTGGGCTTTGATACCGCGGGGTTACCGGTCGGGATGCAACTGATCGGTCGATTCATGGATGAGGCGTCCTTGCTTAGCGTGGGTCATCGATATCAGCAGGAAACCGACTGGCACCTAAGATGCCCGGAGGCGTTTGTCTGATGGAATGGGAATGCGTGATCGGGCTTGAGGTGCACGTCCAACTTAAGACCCAAAGCAAAATTTTCTCCGGCGCATCGACCGCTTATGGCGCTGCACCCAATACGCAGGCCTGCGCGGTAGATATTGGTCTCCCGGGGGTTTTACCCGTTATGAATCGGGAAGCGGCCTTGATGGCGGCCCGTTTTGGTGTTGCCGTCGGGGCCACGGTCCATCCGGTTTCCATATTCGCCCGCAAGAATTATTTTTATCCGGATCTGCCTAAGGGCTATCAGATCAGCCAGTTCGAGATACCCATCGTTGAGGGAGGGCATCTCGATATCGAGACGCCCCATGGCTCAAAATCGATTCGAATCACCCGGGCCCACCTTGAGGAGGACGCCGGAAAATCGCTGCATGAAGATTTCCATGGGTTCACCGGCATAGATCTCAATCGTGCCGGCACCCCACTACTTGAAATTGTGTCCGAACCCGACCTTCGCTCGCCAGAAGAGGCGGTGGCCTATCTAAAAAAGCTCCACACTTTGGTGAAGACCCTCAAGATCTGTGATGGCAACATGCAGGAGGGTTCCTTTCGATGCGACGCGAACGTGTCGGTTCGTCCCAA
>RGTL01000347.1 GCA_010025385.1 Gammaproteobacteria bacterium
AAGCACCTTCGGTGAATTTCATGATGTTGCCTTTGTGAACCAACGTCACGCTTGGCAAATCATTATCAATTGCGTACTGCAGTGTCTTACGAACAAGACGCTTCGTGCCTTCTTCCGATACGGGCTTGATACCAATCCCGCAGTTTTCTGGGAAACGAATCTTCGTTACACCAAATTCGTTGCGGAGAATCTCGATCAGCTTGTCAGCTTCAGGCGTACCCGCCTGGTATTCAACACCTGCATAGATGTCTTCTGAGTTCTCACGGAAGATCACCATGTTGGTTTTTTCTGGCTCTTTCAAAGGGCTTGGCACGCCTGTGAAGTAACGAACTGGACGCAAACAGAGGTACAGATCCAACTGCTGACGCAAAGCAACGTTCAATGAACGAATGCCGCCACCCACTGGTGTGGTCAGGGGGCCTTTGATACCGACTTTGTATTCTTTGAATGCTTCAAGTGTCTCTTCTGGAAGCCACTCATCAGCGCCGTATGTCGCGACAGATTTCTCGCCACAATAAACTTCCATCCATGAAATAGACTTCGAACCGCCGTATGCCTTCTCAACGGCTGCGTTGACAACCTCAATCATTGGCGGGGTGATGTCGACTCCGATACCATCGCCTTCAATAAATGGAATGATTGGGTTATTCGGGACGTTAAGCGATCCATCCTGGTTCACAGTGATTTTTTCGCCTGACGCCGGCACTTGGATGTGTTGGTAGCCCATCCTTTTCTCCTGTTGTGCTGTATCACGTTTGTATTGCGGGTGCGGATCATACCACTGTTTTGGTCCGACCACTTCAGGAATTATCTTGTTCTTTGGGATAGGTATGCTCGTACTCTTTTACAAACCCTTTGGTGTTCTCTGTCAATTCAGCGGTGAAGGAACAACACTCAAAGACCACATCGATATTCCCAATATCTATCCCGCTGGCCGACTGGATAAAGACTCTGAAGGTTTACTCATTCTGACGGACGATGGACGACTGCAAGACACCCTCGCCCACCCCAAACACGGTAAGCACAAGGTGTATTGGGTACAGGTCGATGGTGCGATCGATCAAGGCGCGTGATTGAATTTCTCGGGCGTACTGAATGCGCAGTGAAAACGGTCGCGAAAAAAGTCGATCCAGGTCTTGCAGGTCTGGGCCTGGCGCACTCGCCAGCAGCTCTGCCTCGTAGACCTTGAATCCCCAGACGCGCAGTGTGCCGCGGCCGACCGAGGTCATGGCCCGTGCAGGGCGAGTCCGCAGCATGCCACCAACCAACAGCGGCGCCATCAGCCCACACATGAGCCCACCCAGGAGCCGGCGGCGGGCAGGTGCTCGAACGCTGGCGTTGGTGAGGGACACAGCCTTACCGTTCAAAGCAGACCTGCAGCACGTCGAGGTCACCGGTGTAGAAGCCAGCCTCGCAGTAAGACAAATAGAAGCGCCACATGGCCATGAACCGGTCATCAAATCCAAGCGCCCGAATCTCATCCTCTTTTGCATTGAATCGGTCGTACCAGTCACGCAGGGTTCGCGCATAGTGCTGCCCGAAGGCGTACTCATCCACAACCCGAAGGTTGGCCTTGGCCGACACCGACTCAATGGCCTGACGCGACAGCAGCATGCCACCCGGAAAAATGTATTTCTGAATAAAGTCCAGGCCCTTGCGGTAGCGGGGGAAGAGGTCGTCTCGAATGACAATGGCCTGGACCACCGCCCG
>RGTL01000348.1 GCA_010025385.1 Gammaproteobacteria bacterium
GGCCGAGTCAGACTCCGGGGTAACCCAAAGATTCGTGTCGCCCAGACGGACGGCGTCACCGACGGTGGGCCCGTAAAGATCCGCATACGTTTTTCTTGAGATCTTCATACCGATTCCTCCAAACGACCCATCACTAGCCCCCTAAACCCAAATATGGTGCGGTCACCGTCCAGTGCCACCAACTCGATGGTCCTCTCCTGACCGGGCTCAAACCGTACCGCGGTCCCGGCAGCGATGTTGAGGCGGAACCCAAGCGCCTGTTCTCGATCGAATTCCAGACAAGGATTTACCTCGTAAAAGTGATAGTGAGAGCCCACCTGAACGGGCCGGTCACCCGTGTTCGCGACGACTATTATCTTTGTTTCACGGCCCTCGTTAAGGCTCACGTCACCCGACTGAATTCGCATTTCTCCTGGAATCATTTCTTCAATGCCTCCTGTATGGGTTCATGAACGGTGACTAACTTCGTCCCGTCAGGGAACGTGGCCTCGATCTGTACCTCGTCCACCATCTCAGCGACTCCATCCATGACTTGATCTCGGGTCAGCACCGTTCGTCCCAGTTGCATGAGTTCCGCGACGGATCGGCCATCACGTGCGCCCTCCATGATCTCCAAGCTAATTATTGCGACAGCCTCCGGGTAGTTCAGCCGCAGGCCCCGGGCCAGTCGGCGTTCTGCGACCAGACCAGCCGTGTAGAGTAAGAGCTTATCTTTCTCTCTAGGAGTTAATTCCATTCATGTCCTCCAGATTCTTGGGGTTTCAACTGTTCTTGCCATGATTTGTTCCCCGACAGAAGACCACAGCAACTCCAAAGCGTTCCTTGTGTCCTCCGCGCGAGCAGACAGCAAACGGACACTGATTAATCCGTCACGGATCGCTGTCACCCCAGACTTCCCGGGGAAGTCGCCCAAGACTTGTCGGCAACTTGTGACCACCGCGTCTGTCTCTTCGGACCCTTGTCTCAGTACTAATAACCCCGACGCGAGGCTAGTCATACCGTCTAAACCACTTGCGCTAGCCAACGTCTCTGGATCGATTCGCAAATGATCCCTGTACAGCAAACGATGATCACGGTAGACGATAAGACGCTGGGACAATCGACCACTGCTGAATGGCAGAGAACCAGCCGACCGGCCAAAGACCGCATGCTCCCAGCCAAAGTAGGTAGCAGAAGCGTCGATCAAAATCTGCGTCTCGAGATCACCGTTAGCGCCGTCGAAGACAATCGTGTCCTGGGGAAGGTAGGCACAGGTCGCTTCCGCATCAACCTCGATCACTGTCCGGGTGGTCTGCATCGACCCATTTTTCCGAGAACGGTAGAGCTTCCCCGACGCCGGTGTCGTGATTAACACTTTAGCCCGAGGATGAAGACGGAACCGGCAGTCGAGATCATCACCAGACACCATGCCACCAGGAGGGTGCAAAACGTAGCAATGTGCTAAGTCCCAATCGTGAAATAATTTTTGTACTCGTAACGGTCCAGTGTGCGAAACCTCGGCAAGCGCGGTCTTGCCCGTACTGGTCCGATGGAACTGACAACTAAGGCTAGCAGGCCAAGTATGATCAGGTTCATATGGCAAGCACTGATTCATAGTTTCTACCTGTGGCACAAGACACTGGACAACCGAAGTCCGGCAGCGACAGGGTCAATAATGGTCAAGCTATCCCACCAGTCCACAAGATCAGTGTAAAGATCCGTCATACCTG
>RGTL01000349.1 GCA_010025385.1 Gammaproteobacteria bacterium
TCGTGCTTGGGGTTTCGCGCCTTGAGCGTAAAGCCGCGAGGGGCTTTAGCGATGGACTCCAGAATGAGATCGGGGTCGAAGCGAACCATTTGTGATGCTTCGTCGACGTGTGCACCATGGGTCTTTAAGAGCGCGCGCGCCTTCGCCAATGAAAAGCGAATGCCGTGCTCGGCAAGAAGCTGCATGGACGCATTGTGCAGCGCGTTTTCTTCCTCCTCAGACATGATGTTAAGGCGCGTCAGCGGATTGATGATCCGCCGAAAGTCGGACTGTTCAAGGCCGGGCGCCTTACGCTCTTTTGTTCGGCGACGTGACATAGCGAAATCGCTGGTCCTGAACGATCAGCGTCTTCAGGGGTTAAGCAGATCGTGCGGACTCACTACCACGCCGTCTTTATCCGCGTACAAAAAGTGACCCGGATGAAAATCCACCCCGGCAAAATGCAGAGGCACATCAAGCTCGCCGCTTTTGATTTTTTCGGGGCGGGTGGGGTTGGTGGCAATCGCTTTGACACCGAGTGCGAGTTTCTCGATGGCGGCGCTGTCGCGAATGCAGCCGTTAATGAGAACGCCGGCCCAGCCGTTATCCAGCGCAAGTTGAGCGAGTTTGTCGCCAAGCATCGCGCAGCGAAGTGAGCCACCGCCGTCGATCACGAGCACATGACCCGCGCCATCGGTGGCGAGGGTTTCTTTAGTGAGCAAGAACGCCTCGAAAGCCTTCAAGGTTTTTATCGGACCGCAAAAACGAGTGACGCCGCCGAAGTCGCGAAAGGCAGGCTCGCAAACCTGCAGTCGATCACCGTGCTCGTCAAAAAGATCGGCTGTCGCAAAATTCGGTGGGGTCATGATGGGCACCATGGGGTGGGTTCTCCTTTCTCGACTGCGAGATATTTGTACAGAATCTCCTGGCCGAGACTCATGTTGTCGACATATACAACAGCGCTGATCTGGCCCGTTTCATCAATCTGCCGCTCATCGATCGAGACTTCTTTTGCTTTATCGATGAGTCGATTGGCGTATGTCTTGGCTTCGCGGGCTTTCGCGCCCTCTGCTTCACACCAAGTGCTATCGGAAATGGAATCTGGCTCCGGTCGGGGCGCATGGATGCGCGCGACCGAGATGGTTTCGCGCCGGCCTTCGAATTCAACGACAAGCTTCGAGGCGGAAAGCACGTCGATTACGGTTACCGGAACATAATTGCATGGGCATCCAGACGCATGAGTCTGGGCGGTCGTTACCATGCCGAGCGCGATACACAGGAAGATTTGTCGGGTAGCCCCCTTCATAACAAGCTGCGAGATCATGGCGCCGTTGGAATCGAAGCGGTTACTGTTCTGGGGATCGATAGACGTCTAATTTTACGGCTACGTTGAAATCGCTCAAAACGAATCTTTATGGGATGGCTCCTTTAAACCATTACGGGCCAGTGCTCGCGGCTTGATTCTATGGTGGGCAAGATCCCGCATCAGAAGGTTTGGATTTGCTTATGAACAAAAACCCCCTATTAAAGAATATGTTGAGTGTTTTTAATAGTTATTCCCGCGCGTTAAAGGGAGTGGTCCTATAACCAAGTTGACGGATTAGTACGCATATGTTTCACTCGACTCAGCACTTTTGTGCGTGATTATAAGATTTACAAATCGCAGCAAATCGCTGGCCGTGCTTTTTGCACTGCCGACGAGCGCACTCAGTTAAGACTGGA
>RGTL01000350.1 GCA_010025385.1 Gammaproteobacteria bacterium
CTCGTAAATCTCTCCCGCACCTTTCAAGACATCTTCTCGCGGAGTATCAGGGTTTTCTCGCTGAATCCGAACATAGATGGCGCCACCTGCATTCACTACATAGTCAGGGGCATACAAAATCCCTTTGTCATGAAGGGCATCTCCATCCTCTTCAGTGAGCAACTGATTGTTGGCCGAACCACATACGATTCGACTGTTTAAGCGTGGGATGGTGTTGGCGTTAAGCACCGCACCCAGTGCACATGGAGCGAAGACGTCGGCCTGAAACTCATATATAGCCTCACCAGAAACGACCGACGCCCCGAACTCTTGCGCTGCGCGCTCACAGGCGGCTGCGTCGATATCGGTGACAATTAATTGCCCTCCTGCAGAGTGGACCGCCTTCCCCAGCTCATAGCCAACACTCCCCATCCCTTGAATGGCTATGGTGCGCCCTGACATATCCGCCTGGCCGTAAACCTGCTCAAGGCAAGCACGAATGCCGCTAAAGACACCCCGCGCAGTCACAGGCGCGCTGGGACCCATTGCTTCAGACAGGCCTAATATGTACTGGGTCTCCTGAGACAGAATCTCCATATCCTCGCGCCCTGTGTTGACATCGTTACCAGTCAAAAACGCACCATTCAATCGTTCTACAAAGCGACCATAGGAGCGCAGCATTGCTTCCGTTTTGTCTTCCGGTGCGGCCATGATCACCGCCTTCGCACCTCCGGTACCGGTTCGCGCGAGGGTGCATTTGCGCGTCATGCCCGTTGCCAACCTAATGGCATCATCAAGAGCCTCAGCCTCAGTCGGATATGACATCAGCCGGGTGCCGCCCGCAGCTGGGCCAAAAGTCGAGTCGTGAATCACAATAATGGCCTTCAGCCCAACCGATGCATCGGAGCAAAAAATGACCTGCTCAACACCATGCTGTTCGGCGAGTTCAAGAATCATGAGGGCTGGTCTCTGTAGACACGTTGAGTCAACCTCGCCGGAGTTACGGTGAGAGGGTGTTTTTCACAACCACCCCATCTTTCATGATGAGATGGATATTGGCAGCGGGCTCTCCCAACACTGAAATATCCTGAGTGGGGTCGCCTTTTACCAATAACAGATCGGCATAGGCGCCCGGTTTGATCACGCCCAGCGGACCCTCGCGATAAGGGTGTCGCTCGCCGGAGAGCGCGAACAAGCGGGCATTACCCGACGTCGCCTGCCGTAAGATGTCGATATCATTAAAAAATTGACGGCGAGCGGCAAACTCCCGGCTCTGATTTGCCTGCTGCCTAGCAGGGCCAAATGTGTCAGTGCCCCAGGCAATGTCGACGACAATCTCACTGGCCAATTCCATTACCCGCGTGGAGTTCTCATTCACTTTCGCCATCTTGACGCCCATGGGTGTGCCTTGGATACCGAGTTGTTCTGGAGTCAACGCTGTCAAAAACACTTGCGGGGAGAGCCAAACACCCTCCTCAGCCATCCGCTGCAAGGTTTTCTCGGTGAGAAACGGTCCGTGTTCGATACTCTTGGCGCCTGCATCAATCGCTCGATTCACTGCATCATCGGTGAAGGCGTGCACGCTGACATAGGTCCCCCAATTAGTGGCCTCAGCGACGATTGCGCGCAGTTCATCGAGAGAGTACTGACTCGCGTCGAGGGGGTCGTAAGGGCTGGAGACACCGCCTCCTACCATGACCTT
>RGTL01000036.1 GCA_010025385.1 Gammaproteobacteria bacterium
GGCGCCCGAAACGGATATCCATCGACAGCGCGAGGTGTTCCAACAGCTGCGAGTGCTCCTTGAACGAACCAATCGGACCCTCAATATGAAAATGGATTGTCTGTCGATGGGCATGACCGACGACATGGAGGCGGCGATCGCAGAGGGTGCCACACATGTGCGCATTGGGACCGCCATCTTCGGCGCTCGACAAAAACCGCTGGCCGCCTGACTCGTGCTCGACAAATCAATCGGATTTGTAGGCGGCGGGAATATGGCCACAAGCCTTATCGGTGGTCTGGTCCAGTCCGGTGTCCCGGCAAATCAAATTCTGGTATCCGAGCCGCGAGATGAGGCCCGTGAGCAAATCGGTCAGCGATTCGGGGTGCGTGTGTTTGCTGAAAACCATGAGGTCGCTGAGGTCGCTGAAATCCTGGTGCTTGCCGTAAAGCCTCAGGTCATGCGCGATGCGCTTGACTCTATTTCGCCGTCGGTTGCCGGTCGATCTATTCTCTTTATCTCTATCGCGGCTGGTATAACGGTTAGCAGTCTGGAGGCAGGGCTTGGCGGAAGCCCTCGCATCGTTCGCGTGATGCCCAACACGCCGGCCCTGGTCGGCGCTGGAATCTCTGGTCTTTTTGCCAACTGCGCGGCATCCGCCAGCGATAAAGCGCATGCGAATCTCATTCTTCAGGCGGTAGGAAAGACCGTATGGCTCACAGAAGAAAAGTTACTGGATGCAGTAACCGCGATTTCCGGCAGCGGGCCGGCTTATTTCTTCTATATGTTGGAGGCGCTTCAGGCAGCGGCTGAGGCGGAAGGTCTGGATGCAAAAACCGCTCGGTTGCTGACGATCGAAACGGCCCTGGGCGCCAGCCGGTTGGCGCTTGCCGCCAGCGAATCAGTTGCCACACTCAGAAAGCAGGTGACCTCGCCGGGAGGCACTACTGAGGCCGCGCTCAACGTGTTGCAGTCCGAAGACGTTTTTGACGCCTATGTCCGAGCAGTAGCCGCTGCACGTCGACGGGCCGACGAACTTTCAAGAGAGCTACATCCCACAAACGAGACAACAACGTGAGCTACCTTTCGGATACCGGTCTTTTCCTAATCGACGCCGCGCTTGGGTTTTATATCCTCATCGTCATGTTTCGTTTTTTGCTGCAGATGACGCGAGCCGACTTCTACAATCCCCTTTCGCAGTTCGTCGTCAAGGCTTCAAACCCCGCCCTCGCGCCCTTAAGACGCGTTATTCCAGGTTTAGCGGGCATCGATCTGGCCGCCGTGATTTTGCTGATGGTGCTTGAGAGTCTCCGGCTCGCGCTCCTGGCTCTGCTGATGGGCCATGCGCCGAACGTATTGGGTCTCGTGATTCTGAGTCTGGGCGAACTTCTTAAACTGGCCGCCTACATTGTCATTTTTAGTATCTTTGTGCGCGCCATCCTGAGTTGGTTCAGTTCAGGAAGGGGTCATCCGATGGTCCGCCTGCTAGGCTCATTCACCGAACCGATTCTGGCTCCCGCCAGACGACTGATGCCCGCCACCGCAGGACTCGATCTCGCACCTGTGATCGTGTTTATCGCCCTGACGGTGTTCCTCAAGCTGATCGTTCAACCGCTTCTGGATACCGGCCGAGCGCTTCTTTAAAGCAACCGCTGGCTGCGCGTTAACTCGGCTCGACGCGGAGCAAAACGGCCGCCCGCTCGCTTGCCTCCTCAACGATAAACAAGAAACCAGACTCTTCGACGCTGTCGCCGACTTTTGGAATCCGACGCAGCCGAGCCGTGACAAGACCCCCCACCGTATGCGCGTCGTGATCAGAAAGGTGTACGCCCAGCACCTCGCTCGCCTCGGAAACGGGCACCCGAGCATCCATCACATAAACGTCTGTATCGACCTCTTCCAGCTGATGACGCTTCTTGGGCGTGTACTCATCAAAGTCGTAGCCCACATCAATCTCACCGACGACCTCTTCAATGATGTCCTCCATCGTAATCATTCCGATAGCAGAACCGAACTCGTCAACCACCACCGCCATATGGTCATCGCGCTTTCGCAGCAACGGCAGTAATTGATCGATGGTTTGCCTGGGAGAGACATATAAAGCGGGCTTGATCAGCGAATCGAGCGGTTGATGGATAAGGTCAGGATCCATCATGTCCCACGTGGTTATGGTCGCGACTCCGATGATGTTGCTGATATTTCGGTGATAGACGGGAAGGCGGTTATAGCCGCGATTTCGCACCATCGCGACCGCGCGGCGAGACGATTTGGTTTGATTGATGGCGGTCACCTCAGCTATTGGAATCATCGCCTCCCCTACCGTGGTCTCCCCAAACCGGATCACCCGACGAATCCGCCCATGGTCAAAGGCATCCACACCTGACGTGCGCTCCGCCATCTCCACGACCGACCGGATCAGCTCGCGTGTCATAAACACATTCTGCTCGACTCGGCCGCCGCCAAATACGCGCGCGGCGAAACGCGACATTCGGGAAAACCCCATCACGATCGGATAAAAAACATAGCGAAAAGCGCGCAGCAAATAGATCGCCCGAGGAGCGATCTCCGTGGAGTTATGCTGATAGACGCTCTTCGGAACAATCTCCCCCAGAATCAGGAAAAGCGGCGTAAAGACCAGAAACGCCACCCACTCTCCGCTGTCGCCAAGCAAGCGGATCATGGCGAGGGTACCGATCGTGGTGAGGGCAATCGTCGCGATATTGGTGCCGACCAGGGTGGTACCCAGCAGGATTTCCGGACTACGAAATTCATCCAGGACCATCTTTGATCCCTTGTGCCCTTTTCCGGCATTGGCGTTGAGCTTCACCTTGTCCGCATTGACCATGGCGATCTCGGATCCGGAAAAAAACCCTTTCAGGATCAAAAGTCCAATCATCAGCAAGACCGTGAGAAAGATATCCATGGCTTTAACCTGTTCGTCGATCCTCATCGGATGACCTGAGGTGCGGCGTGTGGCCAACGCTGTCCTCTTTGGGTTGCTCCAGCGTTGTGGCCGAAGCGTCCACCAGTCCATTGCCCATGGTGGTGGCTTTGTCATCGGAAAAATCAAGCTCCTGAGTCAGTTCCAGCTGCTCTTGCTCGGTAAGTTCTTCAAAATCTTCCTCTGCCGAGACCTTGGCCACCCGGACACGGGAAATCCGGTGCGCGTCCATCTCCAATACGGTCAACGCAACATCATCAATCACCACACGGTCGCCAAGATGCGGCAAACGATCAAGATGCCGAAAGGCCACGCCGCCGATGGTTGTCATCCTGGGATCTTCCAGGCCAAAGTGGGTCAAGTTATTCACATCTGTCAGCTTCATCTCGCCAGGCAGCTCATAGATGTTGAGGTCGCGCTCCTGATAAAGCGAGCGGCCACGGGTCTCGCCGCTGATGTCTCCAAAGATAAATGTCAGGACATCGTAAATGGTAATGAAACCTTCCACGCCACCAAATTCGTTCAGACACGCCGCTGCCCGAACGCCGTTGGCTCTGAAAAAGTCAAACATCTCGTCCACCTTTTTGGTCAACGGCACCACGACCGGCGGGTACATGATGTCGTCCAGACTGAGCGCATTAAGGTCGGCACCATCACTGAGTAACTGCAAAATATGCTCGGCATGAATAAATCCCACCAGGTTGTCGCGATGCACCCGAAACACAGGTACTCGCGTGTGGCGCAACTGCCGGAATCGCTCGATCAGCTCGCTCACAGACAAATCGGCATTCAGAAAATCGGTGCGGGTCCGGGGTGTCATGATTTCGACGATTTCGGTGTCGCCAGATTCCAGCAGCTTGTTGATGAGCGCGCGTTCGGTGGCGTCCAGTTCGCCTTTCTGCGCGACCTGCTCGACCAGCGTTAAAAACTCATCGATATTCAGCAAACTTTCAGCCGCTTTTTCCTCTCCCACAATCCGCGTAGTGAGCCGATCAGAGACAATGCGGATTAATCCCCGAAGCGGCGCTACCAGTCGAACCCATAGACTCATCGGGGCAGCAACCACCGCCGTGCTGAACCGAACCGGATTGGATACCGCAATTGTTTTTGGCGTCATCTCACCAAACAGCAGCACCAGCGGCACCATAAAAATAATGCTCAGCACGGCGGCGCGCTGTTCGCCATAAAGCGTGACCAGAATCCCGGCGGCATTGATCGTCGCCGCGATATTTATAAGCTCGTTCCCGGTAAGAATCGAAATGATCAGGCGCCGGGGCTGATCCAAAAGCGCATGCAGGGCCTCCGACTGCGGATTGCGCTGACGTCTTAACTGTTGAAGATCGAGACGCGATAGCGAAAAGAGCGCGGTCTCAGAACCTGAGAAAAACGCGGAGCAGAACAGCAAGACGAAGAGCAGCGTGACGCGAAAGATCATCGACGGTTCGGCGAGCAATGCCGCGTCGAATGCAAAAAATTCGCTTAGCCCTAACCAGTACTCGGCTATGGTTTGGAAAAATGGCTGCATCGGAAAATCCCGCAGTGCCGGTGCAGCAAAGGAATGCCTTGGCGCGCGGTCCAACCACGCCGAAGCGTCCCGGGAGGAGGGTTAACCCGGCATCAGCCGCGCCCCGCTCGCAGAAGCTTCGCTACACTTGATTTCACGCAACTTATCATGACTCTTCTATAAGTGATTTTGCCACAAGAGATAAATTAAATCGACTCAGGAGCAAATCGCCCGCCCCAAAAAGCACTGCTGGCCCACCAGACCGAGTTCTCCACCAGTGAACACTGACCCCGCTTGAGTCTCGAGCCTCACTCGCCCGCTATCGTCAGCCCGTCCACCAAAATAGAGCCGCAGCGGGTACTCTTACGGGTATCCACATCGTTACCTACGGAGACTATATTTTTGAAGATATCCTTGAGGTTGCCGGCGACCGTAACCTCCTCAACCGGATAGGCGATTTCCCCGTTCTCGATCCAGAGTCCCGCCGCACCGCGAGAATAGTCTCCTGTTACGTTGTTGATACCGAAGCCAATCAGCTCGGTAACCAAAAACCCGGTCTTGAGTTCCTTAATCATGTCCTCAAGGCTCTTCGTCCCGGGGTCAATCGTCAGGTTATGCACCCCCCCGGCGTTCCCCGTCGTCTCCAGCCCGAGACGTCTGGCGCTGTAAGAGCCCAGCACATAGCCCTTTAGCACACCAGAAGACACAATATCGCGCGGCGTGGTGGCAACGCCTTCGCCGTCAAACGCGGCACTGCCCATCGCACCCACCAGCAGCGGTTGTTCATGGATGCGAACAAAGTCAGGAAAAATCTTCTCCTCAAGATGATCGAGGAGGAAAGAGGCACGGCGGTAGAGCGCTCCGCCGCTGATGGCGCTGATGAAATGCCCCAAAAGGCTCGAGGCCACCGGCGCTTCATAAAGGACGGGAACCCGGCAGGTCGGAACGCGTCGAGCACCCAGGCGCCGCAGCGTACGGCGGGCTGTTTTTTCGCCTACCTCGACGGCGCTATCCAGATCATTGAAGCGACGCGCCGAGCTGTACCAATAATCCCGCTGCATGGAATCGTCCTCGCTGCCAATAACCGAACAGCTGATACCCTGGCGGCTCTTCCGTGTTCGCCCGAAAAAACCAAGGCTGTTGCCATACACCTCAGAGCCCTGATGAGCGTCTACAGAAGCCCCCTCTGAATTAACGATCCGTGAGTCAACCGATAACGCCCGCGCTTCGCAGGTTGTTGCCAAGTCGCGCGCCTCATCCACTGAGGGTGTCCACGGATGGTAAAGATCCAGATCGACGGGCGCTTTACAAAGCCGTTCGGGATCGGCAAGCCCGTTACAAGGATCCTCCTCCGTCCACTTGGCGATACTGCATGCGGCGAGTACGGTCTCGCGCACTGCCTTGGGGGAGTAATCAGACGTGCTGGCGCTTCCCGTTCGATGACCAAAATAAACCGACACCACCAAAGCGCGATCACGAGTGTGCTCTACGGTTTCGATCTGGCCTTTTCTCACATTTACCGACAAGCCCTGGCTGAGACTGGCGGCCGCCTCCGAGGCCAAGGCGCCGCGGGTTTTGGCTTCCTCAAGCGCAAGTTCGACAGCGCTTTGCAGATGACTGTCATCGAAGGCCACAGGGTTTTCTACCACGCTACCCTCAGAAGCGCTCATACTTCTACGCCTCCTACAGTAAGACCATCAATGCGCATCGTGGGCTGACCCACCCCGACCGGAACACTCTGACCATCCTTTCCACAGGTTCCAACCCCCGAGTCAAGCTCGAGATCATTGCCCACCATGCTGACGCGTGTCAGCACATCGGGACCATTACCAATCAGGGTCGCCCCTTTTACCGGCGCCCCAATTTTTCCTTTCTCAATCCGGTAAGCCTCGCTCGCCGAGAACACAAACTTACCGGAAGTGATATCCACCTGTCCGCCGGAAAAGTTAACCGCATAAAGACCGGAATCCACTGACGCAATAATTTCGTTCGGATCCTTGTCACCAGCCAACATGTAGGTGTTTGTCATTCGGGGCATGGGCAGATGCGCGTAGGATTCTCGCCGCCCGTTGCCTGTGGACGCGGTTCCGGTCAGACGCGCGTTGAGTGAATCCTGCATATAACCCTTGAGAACACCGTTTTCTATCAGCACGGTGTTCTGCGTCGGGTTACCCTCGTCATCGACAGTCAATGAGCCACGACGATCGGCGATGGTCCCGTCATCCACGATCGTGCACACTGGGGACGCCACTTTTTCGCCGACTCTGCCGGAGAACGCCGACGTGCCTTTGCGATTGAAATCACCCTCGAGCCCATGGCCAATCGCTTCGTGAAGAAGGATACCTGGCCACCCAGAGCCCAAAACCACAGTCATCGTGCCTGCCGGCGAGTCGACGGCATCCAGATTGACCAACGCCTGTCGCACCGCCTCTCGGGCAAAGTCGCCAGCGCGATCGTTTTCGAGCAGCCACTGATAACCGAACCGTCCGCCGCCGCCAAAACTCCCCTGCTCGCGGCGCCCGTTCTGCTCGGCGATAACCGTCACATTTAATCGAATGAGCGGCCGCACATCGGCAACCATCTCGCCATCGCTTCTGGCAATCAAAACAATATCATGCACGGCCGCAAGGCTCGCCATAACCTGACTCACGCGGGGGTCGCAGGCTCGAGCCGATGCCTCCACACTTTGCAGGAGTCGAATTTTCTCATCGTCGGTTAGGCTCGAAAGCGGATCGGCATGGGTATAAAGCGCGGGGTAGTGTCTGGCGCTTCTTGGGGCGGGAGATAGTTCTTTTCCCGACTGCGCAATGGCTCGGGCCGCTTTGGCCGCTTGCGTTAAGGCCGGCAGGACAAATTCGTCTGAGTAAGCGAAACCCGATTTTTCGCCACTGACGGCCCGAAGCCCTACGCCCTGATCGGTACTCCGGCTGCCCGATTTCACCGCGCCGTCCTCAAGAGACCAGCCCTCCTGACGGGTGTATTGAAAGTAAAGATCGGCGTAATTGATGTCGGGGCCCAACATGCCGCCCATGACTCGGTCTATATCGGTTAACCCGAGACCCGCCGGTGCCAGAAGCGCATCAGAGGCCACTTGAATGGAATCAGTCATTTCCCACACTCTTACCGTTGAAATTGAAAAATGCTAGCGAACAAGGACGTGGGAATTATATGAGGCGTAAGTCGAACCTCCGTGAGTCTGGTAAAAATTACCGCATCGAGGTGAAATTCATTCAAGTCATCTGCCCCCTCGACGGGCGCTATTGGTCTGGACGGCCTAAGACGTGCGATAGGTATTCGTTATCCTCAAAAAGGAATGGATAAGTCAAAAAGTCAAAATGCCCCATATAAATTCTCTTTATTGGCCGCAAGAAAACAGTGGCTTGTGCCCTTCCTGACAATCCTTCAGCATCTCGTTGTCCCCTGATTTATCCGAGGAAAACCTATCCTATGTTGAGTCATAACCCCTTTGCGGAACTATCCCAGATGATCGATCCGGCAGTCATGCAGGCCTACGTGGTGTTGATGTTTCTGCTGGTTCTCGGTAGCACTGTTCTAGACACGATCCATAAGAAGAGCGCCAAGTACTTTTTTCAGGCGAGCCAAAAAGCCAAGAAAAATCAGACCCGGTCAGTAGGTGGAGGTGAGAAAGTATCGATCGCTGTAAAAACAGCGGTGAACGAAGTTATGCTGTCCAGCGAGTTCTGTAACGCTCGACGCCGAATAGCCCACCTTCTCGGCATGTATGGATTTGTGATTTTTCTGGTCACGACGGTCATGCTGATCTTCGCGTATCCCACGCCCGCCACACCAGCCCCTGCGAGCGTCACGGGCCTCTGGCATATCGGTGCCCTCATGGTTTGCGTAGGCGGCTACTGGTTCTGGTTTTTTATACGCGTTGATGTCGCGGCAGAGGGAAACGCCTGGTACCGGATCATGCGAGCCGACCTTTTCATTCTCGCCCTGCTTGCGACAACGACGTTCGCCCTGATCTGGTCGTACATGCAAACCTCGGGCAGCGCGCTCACGACGCTAGCGTTCGTGCTATTCGTGATTTCGAGCACAACCCTGTTCGGCACCGTTCTATGGTCCAAGTTTGCCCATATGTTCTTTAAGCCAGCCGCGGCTTTTCAGAAGCGCGTGCAGGAGGCCGATGGCTCCAGAGCCAACCTGCCCGAGCCCGCTGACAAACCGGCTCAGTTTGGGCTCGGAATTAAACGCGAGCCCGCCCGCCATTATTGATGCCGGGTAAGTCGAGCAAGTAAGGCGAGTAACAACCAAGCGGTTAACAGAAAAAGAATACAGGTTTAAGGAGAAAAAAATGCCTACCTTTGTATATATGACCAAGTGCGACGGCTGCGGCCACTGTGTGGATATCTGCCCTTCCGACATCATGCACATTGATAAAACCTACCGCCGCGCGATGAACATTGAGCCCAATATGTGTTGGGAGTGCTATTCCTGCGTCAAAGCCTGTCCGCAAAACGCAATTGACGCACGCGGATATGCGGACTTCGCGCCTATGGGCCACAGCGTGCGCGTGCTGCGAGAAGAAGAAAAAGGAACCATCTCTTGGAAGATCAAGTTCAGAAATGGCATCGTGAAAGACTTTGTCTCGCCGATTACGACCCAACCGTGGGGTGAAAAAATCCCCAAGCTCGCAGAGTTGGCTGAACCGACCTCTGAAGAAGTCGATTCGCAATTACTGGTCTTCGAGCCGGAAGCACTGAATATCGATCGCGGCCTTCCAGAAATCGACAAGAATAAATTCAAGCAGGGAGTGTATTACTAATGGGTTTCAAGACTGTTTTTGAAGATTGCGACATCCTAGTCGTCGGCGGCGGCATGGGTGGCACCGGTGCGGCCTACGAGGCGCGCCATTGGGGTCGTGACATGAAGATCGTGGTTGCCGAAAAAGCAAACATCGATCGCAGTGGTGCGGTAGCGCAGGGCCTGTATGCGATCAACTGTTATATGGGCATGCAGTGGGATGAAAACCAGCCTGAAGATCATGTGCGCTATGCGCGCAACGATTTGATGGGCATGGTTCGCGAGGACCTTGCCTACGATATGGCACGCCACGTCGACTCCACCGTCCATAAGTTTGAAGAGTGGGGGCTGCCCCTCATGCGCGACCCCGAGACCGGTCGCTATCAGCGGGAAGGCAAGTGGCAAATCATGATCCACGGCGAGAGCTATAAGCCGATCGTCGCGGAAGCGGCCAAAAAGTCAGCCGACAAGATCTACAACCGAATTATGGTGACCCATCTCCTGATGGATGAGAGCCGTGTCAATCGCGTGGGTGGCGCGATCGGATTCAACGTTCGCACCGGCGATCTGCACGTCTTCAAGGCCAAAGCGGTCATCGTCGGCGCTGGTGGGGCTTCGCATATTTACAAGCCCCGATCGGTCGGCGAAGGCATGGGCCGAACCTGGTATGCGCCCTGGAGCAGCGCCTCTGCGTACGCGCTGCCGATCATGGCCGGCGCCAAAATGACGCAGATGGAGAACCGCATCGTGCTGTGCCGGTTTAAGGACGGCTACGGGCCCGTGGGCGCCTACTTCCTTCACCTCAAGACCTATACGCAAAACGCCTACGGAGAGGAGTATGAGTCGAAGTGGTACGAAGACACCAAAGCCATGGTGGGCGACTACATCGACCATCACCCGACCCCGACCTGTCTTCGAAACCATGCCTTCCTGAGAGAAGTAGCGGCCGGTCGTGGCCCGATTCATATGGTGACCAAGGAGGCCTTTCAGGATCCCCACAAAGAAACCGTGGGCTGGGAGAACTTTCTTGGCATGACCGTGGGTCAGGCAGTCGTCTGGGCATCGCAAGATATCGATCCGAAGTACACCAATCCCGAACTGACTACGTCCGAACCTTATGTCATGGGCTCGCACGCCACCTGTTCTGGCGCATGGGCCAGCGGTCCGGAGGATGTCTCGCCCAGCGAATATTTCTGGGGCTATAACCGCATGATGACGGTTGAGGGACTTTTCGGCGCTGGTGACGCGTTGGGCGGCACGGCCCATGCGTTCTCTTCGGGATCTTTTACGGAAGGTCGTCTGGCCGCAAAAGCCGCCGTCAAGTTCATTCGCGAGCATGCCAGCGAGAAGATTGTCATTTCGGACAAGCAGATCGAAGATCGTCGCGCCGAGATCTACAAACCGCTGGAGACGTACGAAGTGGGTCGCAATGAGATTGTTGGCGGAACCGTATCACCCAGTTATATCCTGCCGATACAGGGCCTGCAGCGCCTTGAAAAACTGATGGATGAGTACGCCGGTGGCATCACCGTTAACTACATGACCAACGAGCCTTTGTTACTGCGCGGTCTGGAACTCATGAAGACATTCCACGAAGATCTGGAATTCTTGGGAGCCGAAGACCTGCATCAGTTGCAACGCGCGTGGGAGCTTAAGCACCGGGCTATCGCCTCGGAGTGTGTGATTCATCATACGCTGTTCCGTAAAGAAACGCGCTGGCCGGGCTACTATTATCGAGGCGACTTCATGCGTCTTGATGACGAGAACTGGCATGCGCTGACGGTCTCGCACCGCAATCCGGAGTCCGGCGAATGGACGATGGAGAAAGCGCCGGTGTATCACATCGTCGACTAAACCAGCCTAGCCTTTTGAAAACGGGCCCAATGGGCCCGTTTTTTTTGCCCTCAATGCGGATTCCAAATTTGAAAATGAACGCCTAGCGGCAAAGAAAAATCTGGGCGCGTCCGATGCCGAGATCAATGCCATCATGGCGCCAATTCTAGGGAGCGGTATCCGGCGCGATCAGATTGTTGAGATGGCCAGAAGCGCCTTTGCAGATCTGACATGCCTAAGGAAGATCCTTACCGAACTAGACGATATGACGTCGATATCGGCCCCCGTCCGTCAGGGTATGGACAAGGTGAGTAAAGCCATCAACGCCAAAGACGTTGTGGACGTTGCATCCGCTACCCACGCGCTTGCAGACCTCACTCCTGAAAAGGAACCCATCGGCGTGCGTTCGGTCATTTTCTTCGCCCGCGGGTTAACGCACCGCCTCTGCCAGGAATACCGGCAAGCTTCAGAGCAGTTTAAGAACGCCGCAGCGATTGAAGGACTGGATCAAAGGGAGCGCTGGTCGCATGCCATGCGCAGCGCCCAGGCCCTTCGT